>NZ_JAAVCB010000015.1:0-22213 GCF_014802555.1 Clavibacter sp.
AGGTCGAGCGCTTCAACCGGACCCTCGCGACCGAGTGGGCCTACCGGCAACCCTTCACCGGCAACCAACACCGGGCCGACGCGCTTGACCCCTTCATCGAGCACTACAACACTGAACGAATCCACTCAAGCCACGGGCTCACGCCCGCGGCCCGAGTGTCACCAACGTCATGACCCGGTACAGCTAGCCCGCTCGGAGCTCCCAGCGCACCTCGCCGTCGACGCGCGCGTCCGTCGGCCTGAGCCCGAGCCGGCGCGCCACGGCCCCGGATGCCGCGTGATCCGGGTGGATGTGCGCCCGCACGATCGCGACGCCGTCCTCCCGCAGCCACGCGACCATCGCGGCCGCGCACTCCGCCGCCGCGCCGGATCCCTGAGCCGCGGTCCCGACGAGCCACGCGACCGCCGCCACGCGCGCGTCGCGCTCGACCGTCACCGTCGCCTGCACGAACCCCGCCGCCCGCCCGGACGCGCGCTCGCGGAGCACCCACACCAGCCAGCGCGCGGATCCGTCCGGCGAGCGCCCCGCAGCCTGCCGCGCGAACCGCTCCCGCAGCACGTCGAGCGTCGGCGGCTCGCCCCCGGTGAAGCGGTACAGCGCCGGATCCGCGAGCACCCCGACCATCTCCCCCGCGTGCCCGACCACCAGCGGCTCGAGCGCGAACCGCGCCGTGACGAGCACGGGAGCCGGCGACATCGTCATCGCCCGAGCCTCCCACGCGCCGTCCGGGTGAGGGACCGCCGAGCTCAGCCGAACGCCTCCGGCAGCGCCGCCGTGAACTCGTCGAAGCGGCTGTACCAGACGGAGTGCGCGGCCCCCGGGATGCTGCGCACGTCGACGCCCGACGCGGCGAGGCGCGCAGCCTCCTCCGCGCTCACGAAGCGGCTCGGATCCGCGCGCACGACGATGGATCCCGGCTCGGGCTCCCACGCGTACGACGGGACCGCGGCGAGCGCCGCGGCGGTCGCCGGGTCGAAGCGCTCGGCGGCACGGCCCTCGACCTCCCGGTCGCGCTCGGAGTACTCGGGCCGCGAGATCCGCAGCGCCTCGGCGGTGCGGCCCCAGCGGTCGTGCTCGTAGGCGGCGGCCACCTCGACCGGATCCTCGCTGCCGAGGACCTCGAGCGGCGCGTCCACGTAGACGACCACGTCGGGTCGCCGCTCCGGGAATGCCTCCCCGAGCACGATCCCGCCGAACGAGTGCCCGATGGCGAGCGCCGGCCGTCGTCCCCGTCGCACCCCGCCGATACGCTGACGACGTGACACCCCGCGGCGCATCGGCGCCCTCCGCATCCGCCACCCCGCCCGCATCGCCCGTCGCCGCGCTCTCCGCTCCCGGCGGCCGCCGCATCGCCGTGCAGTTCGCCGCGATGGGCACGGTCTGGGGCGCGAGCTTCCTCTTCATGAAGGTGGCGCTCGAGGGCGTCTCGTTCGGCCAGGTCTCGTGGACGCGGCTCGTGCTCGGCGCCGTCGCGCTCGGCCTCATCGTCGCGGCGCGCCGCCTGCCGCTGCCGAAGGAGCGCGTCGTGTGGCTGCACTTCGCGGTCGTCGGCGTCGTCGGATCCGCCGTCCCGTACTCGCTGTTTGCCTGGGCCGAGCAGCACGTCACCTCGGGCGTCGCGAGCATCTACAACGCGACCACGCCGATCATGACCGCGCTCCTCGCCACCCTCGCGTTCCGCGTCGAGAAGCTCGGGCGGCGGCAGCTCGCGGGCATCGCGCTGGGCATCGTCGGCGTGGTCGTGATCATCGGCCCGTGGCGCCTCGCCCCGAGCGCCGAGGCGGCCGCGTCCGGCGAGCCGCCGCTCGAGCTCGCCGGCCAGCTCGCGTGCCTCGGCGCGGCCCTCTGCTACGGGATCACGTTCGGCTACCTCCGCCGCTTCCTCACGCACCGCGGCATCCCCGGCGTCGTCACCGCCTTCATGCAGATCGGCATGGGCGCGGCGGCGATGATCCTCGCGACCCCGTTCCTCGCGACCGGCCCGGTGGCGCTCGACCTCCCCGTGGTCCTCAGCCTCGTGGTGCTCGGGGTCGTCGGCACGGGCCTCGCCTACCTCTGGAACATGAACGTGCTGCTCGCCTGGGGCCCCACCGCCACATCGACCGTCACGTACATCACGCCCGTGGTCGGCGTCGCGCTCGGGATCCTCGTGCTCGGCGAGACCCTGCACTGGAACGAGCCCGCGGGCGCGGCCCTCGTGCTGCTCGGCGTGCTCCTCTCGCAGGGGCGCCGCCGTGCCGCGCGCGGATCCACCGCGCCGACCATGGTCTGATGCGCACTTCCGTATGACGATGAGTGCATGGCGCGCATCATCAACGGCAGGGAAGTCGACGAGTCCCAGGTCGACGAGTGGGTCGACGAGGCGGAGGCGGGATACGACGTCGGCACACTCCGCTCTCGCTGGGGCCGCGCTCCCCGGGGGGAGTCGGCCGCGAAGGTCATCCCCGTGCGACTCACGGAAGCCGAGCTCGAGGCCGTGATGGCTCGTGCGCAGCGCGAGGGGCTGAACCGCTCCGAGGCCATCCGCGCTGCGCTCGACGCCTGGTCGCACGCCGCGTGATCGTCCGTGCTTCGGCGCGGAAGCACGGCGTGGCGGACGAGGACGTCATCGCCGCCGCCACGGACACGGCCGCGACGCGCACCCCGCCGACGCCCGGATAGGCTCGCCGGGTGCGTCTCGTCATCGCCCGCTGCTCCGTCGACTACGCCGGCCGCCTCAGCGCGCATCTCCCCCTCGCCACCCGCCTCCTCATGGTCAAGGCCGACGGGAGCCTCCTCGTCCACTCGGACGGCGGCTCCTACAAGCCCCTCAACTGGATGAGCCCGCCCTGCTCCATCGTCGAGGTCGAGCCCGACGACGACCAGGCGCTTGCGGGCGTCCGCGAGATCTGGCGCGTCATCCAGCCGAAGACCGCGGACATGCTCGTCGTCTCCATCCACGAGGTGCTGCACGACTCCGCGCACGACCTCGGCGTCGACCCGGGCCTCGTGAAGGACGGCGTGGAGGCGCACCTGCAGAAGCTGCTGGCGGAGCAGATCCACCTGCTGGGCGACGGCCACGAGCTGGTGCGGCGCGAGTACATGACGGCCATCGGACCGGTCGACATCCTCGCGCGCGACGCGGCGGGCAAGTCGGTCGCGGTCGAGCTCAAGCGCCGCGGCGACATCGACGGCGTCGAGCAGCTCACGCGCTACCTCGAGCTGATGAACCGGGATCCGCACCTCGCGCCGGTCACGGGCGTCTACGCCGCGCAGGAGATCAAGCCGCAGGCCCGCACGCTCGCCGAGGACCGCGGCATCCGCTGCCTCCTCCTCGACTACGACGCCATGCGCGGCATGGACGACGGGCACTCCCGCCTGTTCTGATCCGCCTGCCGCGACGGGCCGCCCCGCGACGGGCGACTCCGCGGCGCCTGTCCGCCCACGGTCGCATCCCGTCGCGGGGGTGTCCACTGCTACGAGCCCGTCCCTAATGTCGGACGGGCGACGCATCACCGCCGCATGGTCGGGGGTCGATGTGATGGGGTCATGGTCTACGTGTCGATGATGGGGCCGTTCAAGCGCGGCACGTTCCACCTGATCCTGTGGTCGCTGCTGAACCCCGTGTACTGGATCCTGCACTCCATCGCCGCGTACAAGGGCCTCTGGCAGCTGCTCACACGGCCGCACTACTGGGAGAAGACCGAGCACGGCCTCACCCAGCAGTGACGGTGCGCGTTCCCGGCCGGCACCCGCGCGACCCTCGTAGGGTGGCAGCGTGACCGCACCCGACACGTCCACGCCGTCCCCCGTCGCGGGCTCCGCGCCCTGGAGCTGCATCCTCTTCGACCTCGACGGCACCATCACCGACTCGGCCCCCGGGATCACGGCCCAGCTCGCGAAGACCCTCGTCTTCATGGGCCTGCCCGTGCCCGGCCCGGCCCAGCTCCTCGAGTACGTGGGTCCGCCCATCCTCGACTCGTTCCGCGACCTCGCCGGCATGGACGACGACGCCCAGCAGCGCGCGCTCGCCCACTACCGCGAGGGCTACGCGGGCGGCGGCGTCTTCGACAGCTCGGTCTACGTCGGCGTGCCCGAGGTGCTGCGCGCGATCCACGCGGCCGGCATCCCGCTCTCCCTCGCCACCAGCAAGCCCGAGTCGCAGGCCCGCCGCGTGCTCGACCACTACGGCCTCACCGAGCTGTTCACCGAGATCTGCGGCGCGAGCGAGGACGAGGTGCGATCCGCGAAGGCCGACGTCATCGAGGAGGCCCTGCGCCGACTCCGCGCGGCGGGCGTCGACCTCGGCAACGCGGTGATGGTGGGCGACCGCGAGCACGACGTGCTCGGCGCCGCCGCCCACGGGATCCCGACCGTGATGGTCGGCTGGGGCTACGGCAGCCCGGCGGAGGCGGCGGGCACCATCGCGGTGGTCGACACGGCCGCCGAGCTCGAAGCCCGGCTGCTCCCCGCGGCGTGACCCGGCGCCTGAGCGCGCCGCTCCGAATGCCTCACATGTCGGAGCTTTTCCACAGATCCAGCTGTTGGCCCCCGTTCGGGCGGGGTTAGCAACACGGAGTGACAGAATGACCCGCGGAGGAACCATGTCAACACCGCAGGACCTGCAGGACCCGCTCGCGCTCGACAGGCAGGTCAGCTACTCGCTCGTCGTCGCCGCACGCAGCGTGACCGCCCTCTACCGACCCATCCTCGACCCGCTGGGCCTCACCCACCCCCAGTACCTCGTGCTCCTCGCGCTCTGGGCGCGCGGGCCGCGCTCGGTCAAGGACCTCAGCCACGAGCTCCAGCTCGACAGCGCCACGCTGTCCCCGCTCCTCAAGCGACTGGAGGCCATGGGCCACGTGTGGCGCGTGCGCCGGGCCACGGATGAGCGCGTGCTGGAGATCGGCCTCACCGACCAGGGCCGCGAGCTCCGAGAGAAGGCCGTCGCCATCCCGCAGCAGATCCGCGACCGCCTCTCCATGACGGAGGAGCAGCTCGAGGGGCTGAAGACCGTGCTGAGCCAGGTCATCGACAACGCGAAGGCGCTCCCCG
Organism: Clavibacter sp.; assembly: GCF_014802555.1. Lineage (NCBI taxonomy): Bacteria > Bacillati > Actinomycetota > Actinomycetes > Micrococcales > Microbacteriaceae > Clavibacter > Clavibacter sp. Next base: position 5,035 of record NZ_JAAVCB010000015.1, read on the forward strand.
AGACCATCTGACCGGATCCCCGGTCTCTCGCATCCCGCATCACCGGCATCCCCGCACCACCCGATCGGAGCGCGACCAGTGAGCGACACGGTCCGCGCGGTGCTTCTGCTGGAGTGCTACGTCACGGTCACGCTCCTGGCTCCGCTCCTCCTCGGCCGCCTGCCGCTCGTCGCGCAGCGGCCCGTCGCCATGCTCGCCGCCTGGCACGGGTTCCTCGTCACGGCGGTGCTGAGCCTCGGGTCCGGGCTCGGCCTCCTCATCCACCAGGGCATGGCGATGCAGGCGGGCACCGGCCCGCAGCAGGACGCCGACACGGCGCCCGTCGCCGCCATCCCGCTGGCCTACCTGGCCGCGGGCGTGCTGGGCGTGCTGCTGTTCCGCATCGTGGAGGAGGGCGGGCGCGTCGTCCGCGAGGCCAGGCGCCGCGCGGGCGAGGTGGCGACGCTGCTGCTCGCGTCGCGCCCGTACCGGGTGGCCGGGCGGGACGCGCGCCTCGTCGAGTCGGACGTGCCGCTCGCCGCGCTCTCCCCCGCGACCGGCGTGATCCTCCTCACCACCGAGGCGCGCGCCCGTCTCGACGACGACGAGCTCGCGGCGGTGCTCGAGCACGAGACCGCCCATCTGGAGCAGCGGCACGCGGTCGCGGTGCGGATCGCCCAGGTCTCGCGCGCGATCCTCCCGGCGCTGCCCGCGAGCCAGCGCCTCGCGCTGTCCACCACCATCGCCATCGAGTTCATCGCCGACGACCACGCGGCCCGCGTCTCCGGGCCGACCACGGTCGCCTCGGCGCTCCGCAAGCTGGATCCCGACGGCGGCCTCTCCGCGCTCCGCGCCGACCGCATGGACCACCCCCGCGGCGGGCACCGCGTCGCGCTGCGGCTGCTGTGCGCGGTCGCGTGCGCGCTGCCCGTGCTGCCGCTGGTGATCGTGCTGCTGCCGTCGGCCTGACGCCGCTGGCCGCAGGGCCGCTCGCCGCCGGCCCGCTCGGACCCGTGCGCTAGGGTCTCCTCTCGAAGGGGAGTAGTCCCCCCCCGGCCCTCGGGCCGGACGGCGATGCGTCGACATGCTGGCCCCCGGGCCCGGTGCATCACCCGCCAGAGTCCGTGAGGGCGGCGGGCGGACGAGACCTTCGGCCAGACGAACGACAGGCGCACCACGCGCCGTCGCGTCGGCCGGAGCCCTCCCGGTTCCCGGCCGTCGCCCGACCGGAGGACCCATGACATCCATGCCCCCTGCCCGAACGCCCGATCCGACGCCCGCGCAGGTGCGCCGCTGGCGGCAGTACCTCGCCGACGAGCGCGCCGAGGCCGCCGTCTACCGCGACCTGGCCGGCCGCCGCACGGGCGAGGAGCGCGACATCCTGCTCGCCCTCGCCGAGGCGGAGGGCCGCCACGCCGACCACTGGATCGAGCTGCTCGGCGACAGCGTCGGCAAGCCCGTGCGCGGCGACATCCGCACGCGGATCCTCGGTCTCCTCGCTCGCCGCTTCGGATCCGTGTTCGTGCTGGCCCTCGCGCAGCGCGCCGAGAGCCGCTCCCCGTACGCGGACGACGCCGACGCCACCGACGCGATGGCCGCCGACGAGCGCGTGCACGAGGAGGTCGTGCGCGGCCTCGCCACCCGCGGCCGGATGCGCCTCTCCGGCACCTTCCGCGCCGCCGTGTTCGGCGCGAACGACGGGCTCGTCAGCAACCTGGCGCTCGTCCTCGGCATCACGGCCACGGGCGTGCCCAACGCCGTGATCCTCGCGACGGGTCTCGCGGGCCTGCTCGCCGGCGCGCTGTCGATGGGCGCGGGCGAGTTCGTGTCGGTGCGCTCCCAGCGCGAGCTGCTCGAGGCGTCGGCCCCGGATCCGGGCACGCGCGACGCGCTCCCCCACCTCGACGTCGACGCCAACGAGCTCGCCCTCGTCTACCGCGCCCGCGGCATGACGGAGGACGAGGCGCTCGCGCACGCCGCCGAGGTGCTGCGCGACCTCGCGGCCGAGACCCGGCCGATCCCCGTCAGCATCGCGGGCGTCGCCGCATCGGAGGACGACCACGAGAGCGTCGGCACCGCCTGGGGCGCGGCCATCTCGAGCTTCTGCTTCTTCGCGTCCGGCGCCGTGATCCCCGTGCTCCCGTACCTCTTCGGCCTGCAGGGCCTCGCGGCGCTCGCCATCGCCTGCGTCCTCGTGGCCATCGCGCTGTCGATCACGGGCGCGGTCACCGGCCTCCTCTCGGGCGGCCCGCCCCTGCGTCGCGCAGGACGCCAGCTGCTCATCGGCTTCGGCGCGGCCGGGGCCACCTACCTGCTGGGGCTGCTCTTCAACACGCAGGCCGGCTGATCCGCCGGCCCCGCCGCGCGTGACCGGCGGCGGGGCAGCCCTGCCGCAGCCGATACGGTTGTCGGCATGGCTGACGGAGATGACCCCCGCCGTCGCGAGGACTCCCTCGCGACGCGCATGAGCGACGCGGTGTCGCGCACGAGCGAGCGGGAGGTCGCCCTGCGGGCGATGGGCCTGCTGGACGGGCTGTACGAGGGCGACGACTTCCTGCTGCTGGTCGGCGGGCGCCACGCCCGCGGGATCCTCAACGGCGCGCCTCCCCTCTACTGGCCCGAGGCCTGGGGCGCCCGCGCGCTCCTCTACGCCTGGACGCCCGAGGCCGCGAAGGTCGTCGAGAAGAACCTCACGAACCGCGCCTGGCGCGTGCGCGAGGCGTGCGCGAAGGTCGTCGCGACCCGGCAGCTGCCGCTCGTGCGCGCGCTCACCGTGCTCGTCACCGACGAGAACGCCCGCGTCCGCGGTGCCGCCCTCCGTGCGCTCGGCGCCGTCGGCGGACCCTCCGACGAGGACGTCATCCGCCGCGCGCTCACCGACCCCGACACCTCCGTCCGCGTCGCCGCGCACGACGGCTTCGAGTCGCTGGCCGAGCGCCACGACTCGGTGCGGTCGCCCGCCGCCCGCCATGCGGCGGCGGCCGCGGAGGCGAGCCCCCCGGACGCCCCGGACGCCCCGGATGACGCTCCCGAGCGGGACGCGGGAGCTGACGCCGGAGCTGACGCCGGGAGCTGACCTGCGCCATCCGTCGCGACGCGGGGCCGCCGGCCGCACGGGATGCCGGCGCCTGTGCCTGTGCGCGGTACGCGAGGCGGGGACGCCCACCGGGCTAAGTTCACCCCACGCCGACGGCGGACGCCGTCGCTCCTCGCTACCACGCATCCGCTCCTCGACACCATCTGGGAGAGCCGTCCCCCACGGGGCACGGGCGTCGCGAGGGGCCAGGCGCCCATCCGCGCATCGCGCGGAACCGACCGAGGTGCCTACATGCCCACTCCCCGCCAGCTGTCCACCGCGCTCCTCGTGACCGCCGCCGCCGTCTCCGCCTCGTGCCTGGTGGTGCCCGCCATCGCCGCGACGGCGTCAGGCGGCACCTCCGTCCGCGGGGTCGCACGTGCACGCCTCCGCGCTGCACGTCGAGCACCACGGCACGGCGACCCCGCCGGCCGCGTCGCGGCTGCTGACGCGAGATGCCGTCACGCTGCGCCAGGCCGCGCGCACCACCGGCCCGGACACCGTCACGACCGTCACCACGGACGCCGCGGCGACCGCGACGTTCCAGGTCACCTATGTGGGCTTCCCGTGCAGGCGCGCGCCGACTTCCAGCGGGCGGTCGACGTCTGGTCGCACGTCATCAGCTCGCCAGTGCCCATCACCGTCTCCGCGCGGTACGAGCACCTGGGCGCGGGCATCGGCGGACAGGCGGGCCCGTCGACCTACCGGACCGACTTCCGCGGTGCCCCGCGACCGCACACGTTCTACGCCGAGCCCCTGGCGAACAAGCTGGCAGGGCACCAGATCGATCCGAGCCCGGACATCGAGGCGGAGTTCGACTCCGACGCGAGCCACACCCACTTCGGCACGGGCCCGATCGGCCCCGATCAGGTGGACTTCGCCTCCGCCGTCCTGCACGAGCTCGGCCACGGCCTCGGCTTCGTCGGCGCGGCCACCGTGGAGCACGGGCGCGGGGCAATGGGCACGCCCGGGTACCCGCTCGCCTTCGACACGTACACCCGCGCGGCCGACGGCCGGTCGCTGCTGTCCATCGCGGATCCGGTGCAGCTGGCTGCGCAGCTGCAGACGCCCGGTCTCGTGTTCGACAGTCCCCAGGTGCGCCAGGCCGGAGGCGGCAAGGCCGCCCGTCTCTACGCACCCACGACGTGGGACGGCAGCAGCTACTCGCACCTGGACGAGGCCACCTACCCCGAGGGCGATCCGGACGAGCTGATGACCCCGGTGCTCGCTCGCGGGCACGCGGTGCCCGGCCCCGGGCCCGTGACGGTCGCGGTGCTCCGCACGCTCGGCTGGTGAGCGGGGGCTGCGGGCGGCCCGCCCACGCGGGCTACCGGCATCCCCCGCGTGTCACGCGCTCGCGGAAGCCCGTCAGCCGCAGGCGGGTGCCGCGCCGGCGTCGGCCTGCGCCGTGACCCGCACCCCGGCCCCCGATGCCGTGAGCGGCACGCCGCCGAAGTGGGCGCCCTGGGTCGTGATGTCGGCGTACGCGGCGCGGACGTCCGGATCGTCGACGTCCACGCGCCGTAGCAGCAGGCCGAGGGGATGCGCCGCATCGAAGCCCTCGAGCACGCTCGCCGCCCCCTTCACCGAGTTCGTGGCACGTAGGCCGTCGACGACGATCCCGGTGAAGCTGGGGATGTGCGTCCCGCTGCCGGACTCGTACCGCGAGTCGAACACCACGGGTGCCTTGACCAGGTCGATGCAGGTGTCGCGGAACGTGATGTCGCGGACCAGGCCGCCCGCCGCGGCCGAGCTCTTGATGCGGATCCCCCCGGCGGCGACGCTCTGGTTGCCGTACCTGTCCTTGCCGCTGATGGTGTTGCCGTCGATGAGCACGTCGCTGATCCCTGCGGTGGTCTGCCGACCGAGGGAGATGCCGTGCGTGCCGGTGAGCGTGTTGCCACGGATCGTGATGTGCGCCGACGGGGCGTCGGAGGCCTTGATGGCGATGCCGTCGTCGCCGTCCATGATGTAGGAGTCGGCGATGGTGACGTCCTGGGCGCCGGCCGGGTCGATGCCATCGGTGTTGCGGGCGTTCGCCGGGGTGAACACCACGACGCCCCACACGGTGAGGCCGACGCCGTCATTGAAGGAGATGTGCTGCCCGGGCGAGTCGATGAGGTCGACGTCGGCCACGGTCACGTCGTTCGAGCGCTGTGCCTTGATGAGCCGCGGCACGTTCTGGTTGCCCCCGGCCTTCGCCTGCGCGGAAAGGGCCCACCAGGTGGTCGCGGATCCGAGCAGGGTCGCGTCGCCGCGCCCGTCGATCCGCCCCTGGGTACCGTCGGCGGCCCGGGTGGACTCCACCCCGGAGCCGGATCCGACGGCGAGGAAGGGCGCGCACCCCAGGCCGTCTCCCCCGATGGTGCCGCAGCGGCCGTGACCGGCCACCTGGTAGGCAGCCGCGTTCCGCGACGCGAAGAGGGTGGCAGCGGGGTCGACGAGCAGCACCTCGCCCGGTCGGACGACGAGCGGACCGCTGAGGAAGTCGGTCGCGGCACCGGAGGTGCTGAGGCGCACCGCTCCGCCCGTGCCCGCGCAGGCGTCGAGGCCGCGCTGGATGCGCGCGGTGTCCGGCGGGGAGGCCTCCTCGGCCGCGCTCGCGGTCCGTCCCGGCATGGACAGTTGGGCGGGGATCGTCGCGCACGTCGTCGAGGGCGGGCGCGGTGCGCTCGGATGACGTCGGTCACCCACCGCCTCGACCAGCGAGGCGGTGAGGGGGTCACCGGCCTCGGATGCGCGATCCACGCGAGGCGTCGCGGCCCATGGGGCGGTGGGCGGGAGCACCGCGCCGGGGCGGGCGACCTCGTTCGCCTGTGCGGGCTGAGGGTGGCCCGCGAGACAGGCGGCGAGGAGGAGCGCGGGGAGGAGCAGGGTGACGTGTCGGCGCATGAGGGATCGTCCGTCCTGGAGGAGTCGCGCCGCCCGCGTTCTCCGACGACGTCGGCGCGAGAATGCACGGATTCCCCTACGGTACGGCCCGCGAACCGACGCCGTGCGCCCCCTCCACCGACGCCCCCTGCGACGGACGACCCGCTCAGGGCTCCCGCGGGGCGGCGCGTGCCGCTGCGGCGGGGGGCAGCGAGCCGAGGAAGTCGCCCACCAGCTCGGCGAAGAGGTCAGGGCGCTCGATCTGCGGCATGTGACCGCAGTCCGGGATCATGCGGGTCAGCGCGTCGGGCAGCTCCCGCGCGACGGCCGCGAGGTGGCCCGGCGGGAGAATCCGGTCGCGATCGCCCCACAGCGCGAGCACCGGGAGGCCCGACGCCCGCACGCCCTCCACCAGCGGCCGGCGCCAGCGTGAGCTCACGCCGCGGACCGTGCCGAGGTCGCGCGCGATGTCGAGCATCGTGGCCGCGTGGGCCGGTCGGGCCGACAGCGCCTGCGCGTGCCGCACGCGCTCGTCGGTCGTGAGCGCCGGGTCGTGGAAGATCGTGCGGGTCGAGCGCCGGGAGTTGCCGGGCGTCGGCCGCATGAGGAGCGTCGCGAGCGGGTCGAACGCGAGCATCCGGAGGCCCACGGTGACCTGCCGGCCGAAGCCCGCGCTGTCCGCGAGCACGAGCGCCCGCACGCGATCCGGGTGCCGGGTCGCGAGGGTCATCGCGACCGCGCCGCCGAGCGAGTTGCCGACCACGGTCACGGGGCCACGCACGCCCGCCGCGTCGAGGTAGGCGGGCAGCGCATCCGCGATCGACTCGAGCGTCGTGCCGCCGTCGACCGGATCCGACCAGCCGGACCCCGGCAGGTCGAGGCTGTGCAGCGCATGGCCGGCGGAGAGGCGGTCGTGCTGCTCCTCCCAGTCCTCGAGGCTGCGGCCGATGCCGTGCAGGAGCAGGAGCGGATCCCCGGTTCCGGTCACGCGGTGCCGCACGTCGCGGTCGCCGACCCGGATCATCGCGGTCCCCGGGGCCCGGAGCGGATCGACGTCCCCGGATGCGGCCATGCCGCGACCCTACAGAGTTCCCCCGCGCGAGGGATTCCGGCGATGTCGGGCGGAGGTGCGACGATGGAGGAGCTGCGCATCGCAGCGCCCTTCCCCGTCGCCCGGAGCCACGAGCCCCGCCCGACGTGCGGCGGTCCCCGCAGGTCGCCGATGAGCATCAAGGAGCGACACCGCATGACGATCTTCGAGCAGATGGAGTCCGAGGTCCGGAGCTACAGCCGCGGCTGGCCGGTGGTCTTCGACCGCGCGGTGGGCAGCGAGATGTTCACAGCCGACGGCGACCGCTACCTCGACTTCTTCGCGGGCGCCGGCGCGCTCAACTACGGGCACAACAACCCGGCGCTCAAGCAGAAGCTGGTCGACTACATCCTCCGCGACGGGGTCACGCACTCCCTCGACATGTTCACGGAGGCCCGCCGCGACTTCCTGCAGACGTTCCAGGACGTGATCCTCCAGCCGCGCGGGCTCGACTACCGCATCATGTTCCCCGGCCCGGGCGGCGCGAACGCGGTCGAGGCCGCGATGAAGCTCGCGCGCAAGGTCACCGGCCGCACCACGATCGTCCACTTTCACCAACTCGTTCCACGGCATGACCGAGGGCGCGCTCGCGGTCACCGGCAACGCGCTCAAGCGCGGCGGCGCCGGCCACCCGCTGCACCACGCGGTCGCGGTGCCCTTCGACGGCTACCTCGGCGGCGAGACCGACACCCTCGCGTACTTCGAGAAGCTGCTCGACGACTCGGGCTCGGGTGTCGACCTGCCCGCCGGCGTCATCGTCGAGACCGCGCAGGGCGAGGGCGGCATCAACGTCGCTACGCCTGAGTGGCTGCGGAAGCTCCGGGACCTGACCACGCGCCACGGCATCGTGCTTATCGTCGACGACGTGCAGATGGGCTGCGGCCGCACGGGCGGGTTCTTCAGCTTCGAGGAGTCGGGCATCGTCCCCGACATCGTCACGCTCTCCAAGTCCATCGGCGGCTACGGCCTGCCCATGGCCCTCACGTTGCTCAAGCCCGAGCTCGACCAGTGGAAGCCCGGCGAGCACAACGGCACCTTCCGCGGCATCGCGCCCGCGTTCCTCACGGGCGCCGAGGCCATCCGCCTGTACTGGGCCGACGGCGAGCTCGAGGCGTCGACGCTGCGCAAGGGCGAGCGGATCCACGAGGTCTTCACCGAGATCGCCGCCTCCGCCGCGCCGCAGACGCAGCTCAAGGTGCGCGGCCGCGGCCTCGCGCGCGGCATCGAGTTCCCCTCCGGCGACCTCGCCGGCGCGGTCTGCCGGGCGGCGTTCGAGCGCGGCATGCTCATGGAGACCTCGGGCGCCGGCGGCACGGTCATGAAGGTGCTGCCCGCGCTCACCATCACCGACGAGCAGGTCGAGGAGGGTCTCGCGATCATCCGCGCGTCCGTCGCCGAGGTGCTGGGCTCCACGAGCGAGGAGCTCGCGGCCGACGAGGTGCCGCTGCCGGTGGTCGTCGGGAGCTGATCCCCGTCGACGGACGCGTGGAGCACCGAGTCGCCTGCGGATTGCTCGTCCGATCGGCTCACGTGCTGCTGGCTCACCGTTCCGCGACGAAGGCCTGGTACCCGCACGTCTGGGACTTCCCGGGCGGTCATCTCGAGCCGGGCGAGAGCAGCCTCCACGCTCTGGTGCGCGAGCTGCGCGAGGAGCTGGACGTGAAGATCGACCCACCGGCCGGTGGCCCCATCCGTGTGCTCAAGATGGCAGACGCCCGCATCGAGATCTGGCAGATCGTCAGCTGGGCCGGTGTGATCACGAATGCGGCCCCGGAGGAGCACGACGCGGTCGGGTGGTTTACGGCGGAGGAAGCGGCTGGGCTCGACCTCGCGGACGCCCGATATCCCCAGCTGATACGCGACGCGCTGATCTGACCAGCAGCGCTTCCGTGCATTCCTCGGCTGCATCGCATGCATGCGCTTTCGGCTGGGGGACTCGCGCGTCGACGCCGCAGGCGAAGGCACATGACCGACACGAGTGCCTGCGGAGCCCGACTGTGACAGTTGTTCAGAGCAAGTGTCACCAACAACGACGACTGTGACAGTTGTCCAGGGCACGTGTCACCAGCGACGACGGCAGTGACGATCATTCAGTGCAAGCGTCACCAGCACCGCCGACCGTGACGGAGATGACGAGCGGCGATCGAGTAGATCTGACGAGGTGCAGCGACCGTCGGGAGCTGACCCCCGCCTGCGGGGCGGCCGTATGCCACTTGGTGCGCCCTCCACTCAGCCGACGGGCGCGACGCCCCCGAGCTCGATCTCCGCGACCACGACGGCCGCCGACGCCGGCATGGTCGGGTAGTAGTTCTCGCGGAGCTGCTCGGCGAACCGGGCCATGTCCGTGCCGGGCGGCTGGTGCGCGTCCTCCGGCGTGAGATCCGCGAGGAGGTGCCGCCGCACGGAGGTGACGCGTCCGGCGAGCGGGACGGCGGTGGCGTGCTCGTCGAAGACGAACGTCGCCGGGCCGACCCGCAGGTCCTCGCCCCAACGCACGGTGGTGGCCTTCTCGCCGCTCACGATGACGTCGTGGTGCTTCCGATGGAAGTGGATCACCTGGGCTCCTGCGTCGGACATCCGACGAGCCTACGGGCGGTGACGGGGCCGGTCGAGGAGGGCCGCTTCAGCCGCGCGGCCGCAGGATCCGGTAGCGGTGCTCCGGGCGGCCCGTGGATCCGTAGTTGAGCTGCACGTCGACCACGCGGTCGCGGGCGAGCGCGCCGAGGTAGCGCTGCGCGGTGGCGCGGGAGACGCCGACGCGCTCGGCGATCTCGGGGGCGCTGAGCTCCGCGTCGGATGCGGACAGGGCGTCGAGCACGGCCTGCTCGGTCGCCGGTCGGGCCTGCGCGGACGCGCGGCCGGGCCGCAGCGCGTGGATGGCGCGGTCGATGCCGGCCTGGTCGAGCGGGCGGTCGCTCGCGAGCCCGGCGCGGAAGGCCGCGTAGGCCGCGAGGCGCGCGGTGAGCAGCTCGGGCGCGAACGGCTTGACGAGGTAGGAGACGGCACCGCCGCGGAGGGCGCGGCGGACGGTGGCGGGGTCGTCGGCGGCCGTGACGAGGATCACGTCGGGCTCGATGCGCCGCACCAGGTCGATCCCGCTGCCGTCGGGCAGGTACGCGTCGAGGAGCACGAGGTCGGGGCGGGACGTGTCGAGCACGGCGAGCGCCGCCCGCACGCTGCCCGCGGTGCCGACGGCGCGGAACCCGGGGGCCTGCTCCACGATGCCCTCGTGCAGACGGGCGATGCGGAAGTCGTCGTCGACGATGAGGACGGTGAGGTCGTCGGTCATGCGGGGGCTCCGTCGGGGTCGCGGGTGTCGGGGCGGTCGGGGTCGGGGTCGGGGTCGGCAGGGGCGTCGGCGTCGTCGGCCGTGGGCGGATCCGCGTCCGGCGGCTCCACCACGCCCGCGAGGCGCGCGCAGAACACGGCACCGGCCTCCGCGTGGGGCGGCGGGCCGCCGGGATCCGCGACCCACACGTCGCCCCCGTCGCGCCGGGCGATGTCGCGCACGAGCGGGAGGCCGAAGCCGAGGCCGTGCGCGGGATCCGCTCCCCCGCGGTCGCCAGCGCCGCCCGCGACCGGCGCGTCCGCGGCGAGTGCGTCCGCGGCGGGCCCATCCGCCGCCGCGTCCTCCTCCGCCGCCAGCGCCTCCGCCACCGCACCCACGTCGTCGGGGCGTCGGCGGAACACGCGCCCGGCGTCGGACGCGGCCAGCCCGTCGCCCGAGTCGGAGACCGCGAGGTGCAGGTCGACCCCGTCGTCGAGCGCCTCCACCTCCACCCACCTGTCAGCGCGGGATCCGCGGACGGCCGCGTGCACCGCGTTGTCGACAAGGTTGCCGAGCACGGTCGTGACCTCCTCGGGCCGCACCAGGATCCCGCGCACGAGCGTGCCGGGCCCGACCCGCAGCGCCACGCCGCGCTCCTCCGCCTCCATCGCCTTCGCCCCGAGGAACGCCTGCAGGTACGGCTCGTCGACGAGCCCCGCGTCGACCGTCGGGAACGCCACGGGCCCCTGCTCGAGCACGCCCGCGAGGTAGCTGTCGGCCTCGTCGACCCGGCCGGTGGCGACGAGACCGCGCACGACGTGGAGGCGGTTCGCGAACTCGTGACGCTGCACGCGGAGCGCCGTGGACATCGCGGTGACGGCCGTGAGGCGGCGGCTCATCGCCTCGATGTCGGTCTCGTCGCGCAGCACCATCACCGTGCCGAGGTCGCGTCCGTCGCGGTCGACGCGGGCGACGTCGACGAAGAGCAGCCGGTCGTCGACCACGGCGCGCAGCGACGGAGATCCGGCAGCGGCCCCGGCCTGCGCCTCGGCCACCGCGTCGCGCAGCACCGGCGCGACGTCGAGGTCCGCGAGCGTGCGGCCCACCGGATCCTCGAGGCCGAGCAGCGCCGCGGCGCGCGGGTTGCAGACGGTCACCCGGCCGTCGGGCCCGATCCCGAGGACGCCCTCGCCGACGCCGGAGAGCACGGCCGCCTGGTCCTGCACGAGGCCCGCCAGCTCGGACGGCTGGAGGCCGAGGGTGAGGCGCGCGAGCCGCCGCGAGAGGATCCCGCTGGCCACCGCCCCGACGCCGAGCGCGAGCAGGGCGACGACCGCGATGGCCGCGACGTCGACGCCGATGGAGTCGCGCACGGTCGCCGCCGCGAAGCCGACGCTGACCTCGCCGACGACGCGGCTCGACGCGCTGCCCGCGGCGCCGTCGTCGTCGCCGCCCGCGGACGCATCCGCCAGCGCCCGCACCGGCACCTTCGCCCGCGCCGACTCCCCGAGCGTGCCGGTGGCCCACGTCACCTCCTCGCGCCCCGAGAGCGCGGCGGCGGGATCCGTGCTCACCCGCTGCCCGAGCTCGGCCGGGTCGGGGTGCGCGAGCCGCAGCCCCCGGTCGTCGGTGACCACGACGAACAGCGCGCCGGTCCGCTCGCGCACCGCCTCGGCCGTGCGCTGCACCGGCCCGTCGGCGAGGTCGGCGGAGGTGGCCGTCGCGGGATCCGCGGTCTCGGCGGTCACGGCGGCCCGGAGCGCGGGATCCTCGGCGGCCGTCCTGGCGATCGCGAGCGCCGTCGCCTGCGCCTCCTCGCGGTTCTCGGAGGAGCTCAGCAGACCGTAGGCGACGGTCGCGATCCCCACCACCACGAGCACGACGAGCAGCTGGAGGACGAGGGTGCGGCGCGCGAAGTCGAGCCCCGCCCGTCGTCGCCCCGTCGCTCGGTCCACCTGGTGAGCATAATGCGCAGAACGTCGTCTACGTGCACTATCGCGATCAAGCGGCACAAGCGCGACGGACCGCGGACGCCCACCTAGCGTGTGGTGTTCAGCCGGGCGTCCCGCCCACCGACGAAGGAGTCACACGTGCTGGTATTCCTGGGCTTCGCCATGGTCCTCACCTTCATGGCGCTCATCATGACCAAGCGGCTGACGCCCATGGTCGCCCTGATCCTCGTGCCGACGATCTTCGGCCTCTTCGCGGGCGCGGGCCTCGGCATCGGCGACATGGTCATCGAGGCGCTCGGCGACCTCGCGCCCACGGCCGCGCTGCTGATGTTCGCCATCATCTACTTCGGCATCATGATCGACGTCGGCCTCTTCGACCCGCTGGTGCGCCTCATCCTCCGCCTCGCGGGCGGCGACCCGGCGAAGATCGTGCTCGGCACGGCGATCCTCGCGGCCGCGGTCTCCCTCGACGGCGACGGATCCACGACCTTCATCGTCACGACGGCGGCCATGCTGCCGATCTACCGCAAGCTCGGGATGAGCCCGGTGGTCCTCACCTGCACGGCCGGCCTCGCGAACGGCACGCTCAACATCGTCCCGTGGGGCGGCCCGACCGTCCGCGCGGCGGCGGCGCTCAAGGTCTCACCGACCGACATCTTCGTGCCGATGATCCCGTCGCTCCTCGTCGGCATCGCGCTCGTCATGAGCTTCGCCTGGACCATGGGCCTCCGCGAGCGCAGCCGCCTCGCGGCGCTCGGCGAGGCGCGCGCCGAGGGCGGCCTCGACGCCGCCAGCGCCAGCGGGTCAGGCGCAGGCGTCGGCGGATCCACGGGCGGCTCCGGCTGGTGGCGCGCCGGTCGCGGCGCCCCCGCGACCCCGCGCGGCGGCCTCATCACGATGGCCCCGGCGCTCGTCCGCGCCGAGACGGCCGCCGTCTCCACGCTCGGCACCACGATGCTCGACCCCGACCGCGAGACCCTGCGCCCTCGCATGATCTGGTTCAACCTCGGTCTCACGATCGTGGTGCTCGCGCTGCTGATCATGGACCAGCTGCCGCTCGCCTACGTCTTCATGGTCGGTGCTGCCATCGCGCTGATCGCCAACTTCCGCGACCTCAAGCACCAGGGCGAGCGCATCGCGGCGCACGCGCCCAGCGTGGTCGGCGTGGTCTCGATGGTGCTCGCGGCGGGCGTCCTCATCGGCGTGCTCAACGGCACCGGGATGGTGTCGGCGATGTCCGCGTGGCTCGTGACGATCATCCCGGACGCCCTCGGCCCCGGCCTCGCGGTCATCACGGGCGTGCTCAGCATCCCGATGACCTTCTTCATGAGCAACGACGCCTTCTACTACGGCATGCTCCCGGTGCTCGCGGAGAGCGCCGCGAACTACGGCATCGACCCGGTCGAGATGGCGCGCGCGTCCATCACCGGGCAGCCCGTGCACCTGCAGAGCCCGCTCGTGCCGGCGATCCTGCTGCTCGTCTCGCTCGCGGACGTGAACCTCGGCGACCACCACCGCAAGGTGCTGTGGCGCGCGGTGCTCGTGTCGCTGACGATGCTCGCCGTGGGCGTGCTCACGGCGGTGATCCCGATCTGATCGGGGCGCTCCTCCGGGAGCGCGCACGCGGAGGCCGGGCGGCTCGGGGGAGCGCCCGGCCTCCTCGCGTGCGGGCGGGGCGGGGCGGCGTACCGGCTACTGGATCCGACGGGCGACCTGGTACCCGGCGTCGGCGTAGACGATCTCGTACGTCGTGCCCGCCTGCGTCGCCTCGCCGTACTGGTCGGCGTTGAGCGCGCCCTGGCCGAGGCCGCCGCCGAGGGTGTCGATCACGACGTACTGCGGCGCCGGGTTGCCCGGGTTGCCGAGCCAGTAGACCTCGTGGTCGTCGACGAGGTACGACATGAGGCCGATGTCGCTGAGGACGGATGCGCCGGCCGGCACCTGGTCGAGCGCGGCCTGCGCCTGGGCAGCCCGCGGCGCCGGCTCCCAGATGGTCGGCTTCGTGAGATCGACCATGGGCGAGCGGAAGAAGAGGGCGATCGCCGCCACCGCGATCGCCGCCACCGCGAGCGCCGGCACGGCGAGGCGCGACGCCGACCGCAGCCAGCGCTGGCGCCCCGCTCGCGCCCGCACGACGCCGTCGATCGCCGCGGCGAAGACGATCGGCATGAGCACCGCGTCGTAGTGGTAGCCGGGCGCCCAGTAGGCCTCGGTCGGCGCGAGGAAGCGCCAGGCGAGCGTCGGCACCACGAGGAGCAGCAGCGGCGAGCGCACGGCTATCAGCGCCCCTGCGAGGATCAGGAAGGCCACCGTCTCGAGCTTCGGCGCGACGAAGAGCCCGGCGACGGTGCCGAGGGGATCCGCGAGCGCGCCGCCCGCGTCGAGCTTGGACGCGTAGTCCCAGCGGGCCTCGCGGTTGAAGGCGGGCAGGATCACGGTGGTCGCGAGCACGAACCAGGCGACGCCCCACCCGGCGAGCGCGACGCCGATGCGGCGGTCCATCGTGAGCGCGATGATCGCGCCGAGCACCGCGACGGTGAGGCCGAGGTCCTCCTTCACGAACACGAGCGGCACAGCCCATGCGGCGGCGGCCATCGCACGGCGGGCGATCACCGCGTCGAGCGCGAAGGCCAGCAGCGGCAGGGCGAACGCGATCTCGTGGAACTGGAACGCGACCGCGCCCTGGATCCCCCAGCTGAGCCCGTAGGCCGCGGCGACGACGATCGCGCCCCACCGCCCGACGACGCGGCCGGCCAGACGGCCGACGCCGACCACCGAGATCCCGATGAGCACGGCCTGCACCACGAGCAGCGCGAACGCGTGCGGCCACACGGCGTAGACCGGGCCGAGCAGCACGAGGATCGGGTGGAAGTGGTCGCCCATGAGGTTGAAGCCGTCGCCCTTGATGGAGACGAGCGGCGCCTGGAGGCGCGAGTAGTCCTGCGCGAGCTGCGTGAAGATGCCGGTGTCCCACGACTTCACGGTGAAGCGGCGCCATTGGAGCGCGGAGTACAGCACGTAGACGGCGGTGACGAGGGCGGCGACGACCACGACGCCGACGGTGCCGGGCACGCGGGATCCGGTGATCGGCGCGGGGACGGCGGCCGCGGGATCCGGCTCGGTGGCGGCGGCGGCGTGGCGGCGGCGGGCCGTGTCGTTCGTACGGGTCACGGCATCAGGGTCTCACGCGGGGCCGAATTCGCGGCGGCGGGGTCCCCGGGGCCATCCGCTCAGCGCGGGTCGGCAGAGCGCGGGTCGTGTCCGCTCGGCGCGGGTCGGCTCAGCGGCGCGAGCCGCCGGCGCCGTCCTGGCGCTCGCGCTCGGCGGCCATCGCGGCGCGACCGGCGTCGCGGTTCTTCACGCGGATCTGCTCCTCGCGCACCTCGGCCTGCGTCGCGCGCTCCTGCACGAGCCACTGCGGCGGGGCCTGCAGCAGCTCCTTGATCTGGGCGGTGGTGAGCGCCTCGTCGACGCCGCCGCGGGCCAGGCCGGCGATGGAGACGCCGAGCTTGCCGGCGATGACCTGGCGCGGGTGCGGGCCGTCGCGCAGCAGCGTGGCCAGCCACTCGGGCGGGTTCTCGTGCATCTCGGCGAGCTCGGCGCGGGACGGGGTCGACTCCTGGAACTCCACGGGGGTCGCCGGGAGGTGCACGCCCAGCTTCTTCGCCGCGGTCGCGGCCTTCATCGTCTGGCTGGATCCGGGGCTCGTCATGTGCCCAGGGTACCGTCGGGGCCCCGACCGCCCTGCACTAGCCTGGATCGACCCGCCGCCGCTCACCGCGCCACCTTCGTGCGGGCGATCGAGGGGACTCCCGTGGACGCCGACCCGACCGCCCTCCGGCGCTTCGCCGCCGTGGCCGACGAGCTGCACTTCGCCCGCGCCGCGAAGGCCCTCAACGTCTCGCGCATCGCCGTGAGCCGCTCGATCCTCGACCTCGAGGCGCTCTGGGGCGTCGAGCTGTTCGTGCGCGACGACGGGCCCACGCGCCTCAGCCCCGCGGGCGAGGCACGGCTCGCGGAGGCCCGCGCCGCGATCGCCGCCGAGGACGCGCGCCTGGCCGAGGAGGCCGCCGCGCCGCCGCGGGGGCTCGTCGTCGCGATCGTGCCCGGCGTCACCGTCGCCAAGTGGACCCGCGCCTGGGACGAGCGCGTCGCCGACGTGCCGCTGCGGGTCGTGCCGCTCGCCGAGCCGGACGCCGCGCCCGCGCTGGTCGACCAATCCGCGGACGTCGCGTTCCTCCGCCTCCCCGTCGACGGCCGGGGCCTCACGATCGTCCCGCTCTACGGCGAGGTGCAGGTCGCGATCCTGCCCAAGGAGCACGCGCACGCCACGGCCGACGCGATCGCGATCACCGACCTCGCGGACGACCTGCTCCTGCAGCCGGCCGACCAGGTGCCGGGCTGGCCCGGGCGCACCGCGGGCGCGGATCCCGTCCCCATGCCCGAGGACGTCGCCGCGGCCGTCGAGCTGGTCGCCGCAGGCGTCGGCTTCGTGGTCGTGCCGCACGCGCTCGGCCGCCTGCACGCGCGCAAGGACGTCGTGGCCGTGCCCGTGCACGACCTGCCGGAGACGCGGATCGCCGTGGCCTGGCGCGAGGGCGACGTTTCCCCCGACATCGAGGAGCTCGTGGGCATCGTCCGCGGGCGCACGGCCGCGAGCTCGCGCTCCTCCCGCGACGAGGACGAGCGCGACCGCCGGAAGCCGACCGCCGCGCAGAAGACGGCGCGCAAGGCCGCGGGCAAGCCGGGCGGCGCGGGCGGCAAGGGCGGGTCGAAGCCGGCACCGAAGGGCGGCGGCCGCACTCCCCCGCCGCGCGGCCAGCGGCGCGGGCGCTAGGTGTACTCGGCCGTGACGTTGGTGACACTTCGGGGCGTGTGAAGAGGCCTCCTGGCTTGATGGAGCTGTTCAGTTCAACCATCGCCAGGAGGCCTCGATGTCCCAC
>NZ_JAAVCB010000016.1:0-37815 GCF_014802555.1 Clavibacter sp.
CGCGCCGACGGCTCCGGCGGCGAGCAGCGCGACCACCGCGACGACGGCCGTCAGGGAGCGACCGCGGCGGCGGTCCCGGGCACGGGCGCGGGCGCGGGAGCGGGTCGTGGGGGCATCCGGATCGGTGCGGTCGGCGCGCGCGCGGTCGGGGCCGTCGGCAGGGGATCGCATGGGGCCATGTTAGACGCCGCACCCGGGCGCCGGTCCGGCCGCGGCGGTCCTCCGGATGCGGTCGACGACCGCGCCCTGTGAGGGACGTCCTGCGTGACTGCGCGACCCTCGGGAGGGAGCGAGCGCAACGAGGGGAGGGGAGGGGTGGTGGAGCCGCCTGTCAGAATCGAACTGACGACCTTCTCATTACGAGTGAGATGCTCTACCGACTGAGCTAAGGCGGCCCGGCCTGGACTCGAAGAGCACCGGGCACGAGTAGTGAGCATACCGGATGCGCGGGCCGCTCCCGCACACCGGCCGCGCGGGAGCCGCCCCGCCCGCGATCGGGCGGCGTCCGCTCAGCCGCAGGTCGTGCCGGCGGCCGGCGGATCCCCGCCGAGCAGGTAGCCGTCCACCGCGGACACGATGCACGGATCCCGCTCGTCGTAGGCGATGTGCCCCTCCCCCTCGTAGGTGAGGAGCACGCCCGACGAGAGCTGGCCCGCGAGCGCCTTGGCCCACGAGTACGGCGTCGCCGGATCGCCCGTCGTCCCGACGACGACGATGGGCGCTGCGCCCTCCGCCGACACGGGCGCCGGGGTGTCGCGGGCGGGATACGGCCAGTTGCCGCAGAGCGGGTCGGGCTCGCCGTCGCGGGAGGTGTCGTCGTCGGCCAGTTCGCCGGCTGCGGCGCGGAGCTCCGCCGCCTCCGTGACCAGCACCGCGGGATCCCGCTCCACGGGGTAGTCGATGCACTGGATCGCGAGGAACGCCTCGTAGAAGTTGCCGGAGTAGGTACCGTCCGGCTTCCGGCCGAAGTAGGAGTCCGCGAGCGAGAACGCCGTGGCGGACTCGCCGCGGAGCGCCTCGGTGAACGCGGTGGTGAGGGCTGGCCACCTCTGCTCGCTGTAGAGCGCGGAGTCGATGGCGCTGCGCATGACCTGCCCGTCGAGCTCGCGCCCGTCGCGGGCGCGCAGCGGGCTCTGGTCGAGGCGGTCGAGGAGGGTCGCCACCGTCTGCTCGCCGTCCTCGACGGATCCGTGGAACGGGCACCCCTGCCCCGCCAGGCACGCCGCCATGTACGACTCGAAGGACGTGCGGAAGCCCGTCGTCTGCGCGAGCACGACGTCGAACGAGCTCGCGGACGGGTCCGTCGCGCCGTCGAGCACCAAGCGCCCCACGTGCCCGGGGAAGTCCTGCGCGTACTGGGCGCCGATGCTCGTGCCGTACGAGTAGCCGAGGTAGTTCAGCTGCCTGTCCCCCACCAGAGCCCGCAGCATGTCGAGGTCGTGCACGGTGCTCTGGGTGTCGATGAACTGCTGCAGCGGGCCGGATCGCGCGGCGCAGGACTCCGCGAACGACTTCGACGCCTGCACCAGCTCCTCGTCGTGGGCGGGGGTGCCGGGCGGCGCCTCCGTCTCGCCGTAGAGGAAGGAATCGAGCTGGCTGTCGTCGACGCAGTCGACGGCGGTCGATGCCCCGACGCCGCGGGGGTCCCAGCCGACGATGTCGTACGCGTCCTGCAGGTCGCGCGAGACCGCGTAGTCGACCCTGGCCTTCACGAAGTCGACGCCGGACGCGCCCGGGCCACCCGGGTTGACGAAGAGCGACCCACGCGGCCCGTCGGCACCGCGCGCGGTGTGCCGCACCAGGGCGAGCTGGATGTCGGTGGCCGGGTCCGGCGCGGACCAGTCGAGCGGCGCCGTCGCGGTCGCGCACTGCGCGCCGTCCTCGCACGGGGACCACGTGAGCGCCTGCTCGTAGTACCGCGCGAGGTCGGGCGCGACGTCCTCCGTCGTCGGGCTCGACGTGGAGCTGCGCGGCTCGGGCACGGGGATGAGGCCGCAGCCGCTGAGCGCGACGGCCGCGGCGAGGAGGACCGCGCCCAGGGCTCCGGCCCGGCGCAGGGCTCGCGCCGGAGTCCTCCGGCGCGTCACGCCCGACCCGCCGTGCGCGTGCGGGTGATGGAGACGAGCATCGCCTCCAGGGCGAGCGCCGGCGACACGTTGCCGTCGATCCGACGACGCGCCACGCCCACCGCATCGAGGACCGCCAGCGACGCCGCCGCGGATCCGGCCTCGGCGGCCTCGGCGATCCGCGGGGCGATCGCCGCGTTGACTTGGGGCAGGTCCGCCCCCAACTGGTTCAGGAGCACGTCGCGGTGCAGGGACATGAGGTCGACGAGGATCCGGTCGATGCCGTCCCGGAGGCTCCGCGTCGCGCGCCGCTTCTGGTCCTCCTCGAGCTGCCGGATCTGCGAGCGCAGCTGCGGCGGGATGGACCCGCCCTCCTGCACGCCGAGCGACCGGAGCGCCCGCTCGCGCTCGTCGGCGTCGCGCTGCACCGTGAAGGCCTTGGCATCCTGGCCGGCCAGCTCGAGCATCGCGGCGGCCGCGCGCACGGCGTCGCCGACCGTGCGGATGCCGAGCGCGAGCTCCAAGGTGCGGCTGCGGCGCTCACGCGCCTCAGCGTCGGTCGCGAGCCGGTGCGCCATGCCGATGTGGCTCTGCGCCTCGCGGGCGGCCCGCAGCGCGACGGCCTCGTCGACGCCGTCGCGTCGCTGGATGAGCGCGGCCACGTCCTCGACGGACGGGATGCGCAGCCGCACGCTGCGGACGCGTGAGCGGATGGTGGGGATGAGGTCGGCCTCGCTGGGCGCGCAGAGGATCCAGATGGTGCGCTCCGGCGGCTCCTCGAGCGCCTTCAGCAGCAGGTTCGACGTGCGCTCGGTCATCCGGTCGGCGTCCTCGATGACCATGACCCGGTAGCGGCCGACCGACGGCGAGTACTGCGACGAGGTGACGAGCGCGCGCACCTCGTCGATGGCGATGATGACCCGCTCGGTGGCGAGCACGCCGAGGTCGGGGTGGCTGCGGGCCGCGACCTGGCGGGATGTCGCCGCGTCCCCCTCCGGCGTGCCGTCGCTGAGCAGCGCGGTCGCGAAGGCGTAGGCGAGGTTCGAGCGGCCGGACCCGGGGGGCCCGGTGATGAGCCACGAATGCGCCAGCGCCGTGCCGGCGGCGTCACGCGCGGTGGCCCGCGGGCTGCTGGCGGCGGCGAGGAGCGCGACGGCCTCGGACTGGCCGGTGAGCTCGTCCCAGATCGCGCGGCCGTCGGGGCTCGCGGGCGTCGCGTCTCCCCGGGCAACGGCGGCCTGCGTCGCGGCGGCGCGGTCGGTCTCCGCGTCGCTCACGCGGATGCTCCCGCCGCGATCAGTACGTGTGCCCGGGCGCGGATCTCCGCCGCGATCACCTCGCGCGGCCACCCGGCGTCGACGACCAGGAAGCGCTCCGGCTCCGCGGCCGCGAGCCCGAGGAACGCCTGGCGCACGCGCTCGTGGAAGTCGGCGCGCTCGGCCTCGAGCCGGTCGAAGCGGGTCCGCGCGGCGTCGAGGCGGATCCGGGCGGCGGCCTGGTCGAGGTCGAGCAGCACGGTCAGGTCGGGCAGGAGCCCCTGTGCGGCCCAGAGCGAGAGGTCGCGGATCTCGGCGGCGTCCAGCACACGGCCGGCGCCCTGGTAGGCGACGGACGAGTCGAGGTAGCGGTCCTGGAGGACGACCGCGCCCCGCTCGAGCGCAGGCCGGACGACCGTCTCGACGTGGTGCGCACGGTCGGCCGCGTACAGGAGAGCCTCGGCCCGCGGCGCGATGTGGCCACGCCGGTGCAGCACGATCTCGCGGATCTCCTGGCCGAGGTCGCTGCCGCCGGGCTCGCGGGTGACGACGACCTCGTGGCCCTGCTCCTCCAGCCATTCCCGGAGCAGCGCCGACTGCGTGGACTTCCCTACGCCGTCGCCGCCCTCCAGGGTGATGAAGACGCCGGTCACGTCGCGTCGGACGCGGTCGCCGCGGCAGCGGCCGCCTTGTTGGCGGCCCTCGTCGCCGCAGCCTTCGTGGCGGCGGCCGTCGTTCCCGTCGCCTTCGCGGCGGCGCCCGGCTTGGCCGGGGCCTTCGCCTTGGCGGGCGCCTTGGCCTTCGCCTTCGCCGGGGCCTTCGCCTTCGCCTTGGGCTTGGCGGGCCCCTTGGCGCGCTTGTCGGCCAGCAGCTCGACCGCCCGGTCGAAGTCGATGTCCTCGACGGACTCGCTCTTCGGGATCGTCGCGTTGGTCTCGCCGTCGGTGACGTACGGGCCGAAGCGGCCGTCCTTCACCTTGATGCCCTTACCGCTCACGGGATCCGCGTCGAACTCCTTGAGCGCGCTGGACGGACGGCGCGCACCGTATTTGGGCTGCGCGAACACCTCGAGGGCGCCGGGCAGGTCGATCTCGAAGATCTGCTCCTCGCTCGTGAGCGAACGCGAGTCCGTCCCCTTCTTCAGGTACGGGCCGTACTTCCCGTTCTGGGCCGTGATGGGCGTGGCCGTCTCCGGGTCCTCACCCACGACCCGCGGGAGGTCGAGGAGGCGCAGGGCCGTCTCGAGGTCGACCGTGGCGAGGTCCATCGACTTGAAGATGGAGGCCGTGCGCGGCTTCACGGCCGCCGCCTTCTTCGCCGCCGGCTTCTTGGCGGGCGCCTTCTTCGCGGGTGCCGCCGTGGTCGTCGTCGACGCGCTCTCGAGCACCTCGCCGGTCGCGGGATCGACGCCGTCCGCAGCGGCGGCGGGCGCGGCCTCGGGCTCGGGCTCGGGATCGAGCTCGGTGACGTAGGGGCCGTAGCGGCCGTCCTTCGCCACGACCTGCTTGCCGTTGTCGGGGTTGATGCCGATGACGCGGTCGGTGACGACCGGCGCGTCGATGAGCTCGCGGGCCTTGGCCGCCGTCAGCTCGTCCGGAGCGAGGTCCTCCGGCAGGTTGACGCGGCGGGGCGTCGCGTCCGCGGCGGCTCCCTCCTCGTGCACCTCCAGGTAGGGCCCGTACTTTCCGATGCGAAGGGTGATGTCGTCCGCGATGCGCAGCGAGTTGATCTCCTTGGCGTCGATCTCGCCGAGGTTGTCGATGGTGGGGCGGAGCCCCTTGTGCGCGTCGTTGCCGTAGTAGAAGCCCTTCAGCCAGTCGACGCGCTCGGCCGCCCCCTCCGCGATGCGGTCGAGGTCGTCCTCCATGCCCGCGGTGAAGTCGTACTGCACCAGCTCCGTGAAGAACTCCTCCAGCAGCCGCACCACCGAGAAGGCGATCCAGTTCGGGACGAGCGCGGTGCCCCGCGGCGTGACGTAGCCGCGGTCGACGATCGTCGAGATGATGGCCGCGTAGGTCGACGGACGACCGATGCCCAGCTCCTCGAGCGTCTTGACGAGGCTCGCCTCCGTGTAGCGCGGCGGCGGGCTGGTCTCGTGCCCCTTCGCGTCGACGTCGACGAGGCGCAGGTCCTGGCCCTTCTTGAGGTCGGGCAGCTTGGCCTCGCGTGGCTCGGCGGCGCCGTGGCGCTCCTCGTCGCGGCTCTCCTCGTAGGCCGCCAGGAAGCCGCGGAACGTGATGACCGTCCCCGAGGCGGCGAACTCGGCCACCTCGCCCGCGGACGTGGGTCCTGCGGCGATGACGACCGACGCGGTGGATCCCTTCGCGTCCGCCATCTGCGACGCGATGGTGCGCTTCCAGATGAGGTCGTAGAGCTTGTGGTCGTTGCCGCGCAGCGTGGAGGCGAGCTGCTGGGGAGTGCGGAAGGTCTCGCCGGCGGGGCGCACGGCCTCGTGGGCCTCCTGCGCGTTCTTGCTCTTGCCCGCGTAGAGGCGCGGCTTGTCCGGCACGGTCTCGGGCCCGTAGAGCTCCGCGGCCTGCTTGCGCGCCGCGTTGATCGCCTGCTGCGAGAGCGAGGGCGAGTCAGTGCGCATGTAGGTGATGTAGCCGTTCTCGTAGAGCGACTGCGCCACGCTCATCGTCTGCCGTGCGGAGAAGCGGAGCTTGCGCGCCGCCTCCTGCTGGAGAGTCGACGTGGTGAACGGCGCGGCAGGGCGACGCGTGTAGGGCTTCGACTCGACGCTCTGCACCTTCAGCGGCACCGAGGGGTCGCGGAGCGCCTCGGCGAGGGCCTCCGCGCTGCTGGCGTCGAGCGGGCGCGAGTCGTTCTTCAGCGCGCCCTTGTCGTCGAAGTCGCGACCCGTCGCGATGCGGGCGCCGTCGATGCGGACGAGCCGGGCATCGAACGGCAGCTCCTGCTCGAGCGGCGAGAGCGACGCCGTCAGATCCCAGTACGAGGCGGTGACGAAGGCCAGGCGCTCGCGCTCGCGGTCAACGACGAGCCGGGTCGCCGCGGACTGCACGCGGCCCGCCGACAGCCCGGGTCCGACCTTGCGCCAGAGCACGGGCGACACCTCGTAGCCGTAGAGGCGGTCGAGGATGCGTCGCGTCTCCTGCGCGTCGACGAGGGCCGTGTCGATGTCGCGCGTGCTGTCCCGTGCGCGCTCGATGGCCTCCTTGGTGATCTCGTGGAACACCATGCGCTTGACCGGCACCTTCGGCTTCAGCACCTGCAGCAGGTGCCATGCGATGGCCTCGCCCTCTCGGTCCTCATCCGTCGCGAGGAAGAGCTCGTCGGCGTCCTTGAGCGCCCGCTTGAGGTCGGCGACCGTCTTCTTCTTCTGATCGCTGACGACGTAGTACGGCTCGAAGCCGTTCTCCACGTCCACGGAGAACTTGCCGAGCGTGCCCTTCTTCAGCTCCGGCGGCAGGTTCTTGGGCTCGATGAGGTCGCGGATGTGACCCACGGAGGCCTGGACCTCGTAGCCGCTGCCCAGGTACTGGGCGATCGTCTTGGCCTTGGCCGGCGACTCGACGATGACCAACTTCTTCGTGCCGGGCACGTGACTCCTTATATATGCGTTCATGGGGACCGATGACCGGCCCGGTGTCCGGGATGCGTGCCCGCTCGGATCGGATCCGATCCGGGGCGACGTGCGGCGGGGTCCCCGACAAGGCACACCATACACACGCGCACCGACCGGCCACCTAATCGCGGTGCGGCCTGGACGCGACGCGTCTCGGCTCCTCGGCGGCCCGGCCGGAGCGCCTGTCCGAGGCCCGACCCGGACGCCCGACCCAGGCTCGTCCGCCCTCCTGGGCCGGCCGAGTGACGCTCTGGACCCGGCGCGTCCGGAGACGAACCGGAGGGCGTCGACGCCCGGCCGGGGCGCCCACGCCGGTCATCCCGGTGCCCGGGCCGGCGGCTGACCTGCTCGCGCACGCGCCGTCACCTGGATGCCCAGGGGACCGCCGCGCTCCGCCTCCACGACCGCCGTCGTGCCCGAGACCTCGCAGCCCGTGAGCGCCGCCCCGGCGGCGACCACGACCTCCTCGGCCGCCGCGCAGGGTGAGCCGACAGCGAACCCGGCCGCGACGTCCGCCGCGGCGAGCGCCCCGGAGTCCGCGGCCCCCGCCGCGGCCGCCCTCTCCACGAGCACGGACGAGACGGCGACCGTGGCGAGCGCGAGGGCCGTGACGGCGCCGAGCACGCCGACCGCGAGCGCGGTGCCCGAGCCGGTGTCGCCGTCACGGGGCACCCGGATCCTCCTGCCACGCGCAGCCCTTCGCCTGGACGCGGAGCCCGGCCGCGCCAGCGGGCGCGAACCGGCTGGGGGCGGTGAGCCGGACGCATACGGCGTGACCCGTCCGATCCACCGCCATGGACGCTCCCGCGGCGGCGCCCTCGATGCGCGCCGCCGCCGTGCCCGCATCTTCCCCGCGGCCGATGCTCCGGGCCGCCTCCTCCGCCGCGGACGTCAGCACGACCTGCTGGCCGACCGTCTGCACGGCCCCGAGGCACAGCCCGAGGACCAGCACGACCGCGGGCAGCACGACCGCCAGCTCCGCAGCCGCCGCCCCGCGATCCGCCACCGGGTGCGGATGCGGATCGCGGTGCGGATGCCCCTCCGCCGAGGTGAGCGCGATCACCGGTCGTAGGTCAGGGCGCGCCGCACGAGGTCGAGGAGCATCCCGCGGACCTCGTCGCTCTGCAGGATGACCACGAGCAGCCCGGCGAAGGCCACCGCCGCCATGGTCGCGATGGCGTACTCGGCGGTGGCCGCGCCCGCGTCGCCCGGTGCGCGGCAGAGGAGAGCACGACGCGCTGCCCGGACGACACGCGCTGACCGCGAGGGCACGAGCCCCGGGGAGGCCGTCACGACCTCTCCGCCGCAGATCCCCGCGCAGCTCGTGGCCCGCCCCGATGATCGCGTCGGAGCCGTTCGCGCGGCGGCCAGCGGCCAGACGGCGCGGCCCTCCGGCGCCATCGCTGCTCCGGTCATCCCGGATGCGGGCCCCCGAGCCGCCTCGGCGTCCGCGCCGCGCGCGTCGATCGCGTGCGTCCGCTCCTCGATTCGTCCCATGTCCTCGTCCTCTCCCTCTGACGGGCGATGCCCGCCGTCCTGTCCCCGCCGACCATCGACCGGGACGCCACCATGCCCCGTCCGCCGGGCTCGACCCGCGTCGGGACCCGCGACGGTGGACGCCGTCATCCGCGGCCGAGTGTTGAGGACACGACGGCCAGCAGCATCGGCACGACGCCCACCGCCAGGAACGCCGGCAGGACGCACACGCCCAGCGGCAGCATGAGCCGCGCGGCCAGACGCGCCGCAGCGCGTTCGGCCCATGTGGCGGCGTCCCTGCGGATCCGTTCCGCCTCGCTCGCCAGAAGCACCGCGACGGGTGCGCCCGTGCGTGCCGCCGCGTCCACGACCGGCCCGACGGCGTCGAGGTCGTCGGCCTCCCCCAGCCCGGCGCGCTCGCATGCACGGCGGACGACCGCGACGGCCCGAGGCACGGACGCCCCGCCGGACATGGCCATCGCCACGAGGTCGAGGACGAGCCCAGGTGCCGGCTCGTGCGGCGTGGCGCGTCTCACCAGGTCGCGGTTCCACCGCCACCCGATCGCCACGAGCGAGGAACCCACGCCGAGGCACGCCAACCCGGGCAGGGTCGTCACGAGGACGCGGAGCGGATCGAACCCGAGCCCTGCCGCCAGGAGCAGACCGGCACCGGGCATGAGGAGCACCGTGCGGCTGGTCGCCACCGGGCCGGCGAGCGCCGTCCCCGCGTCGCGGCGGACTCGGGCGATGTCGACGAGGGAGACGGCGAGCCGGTCGAGGGACCGCGCGAGCGGCGCTCCCGTGCGATCCGCGACCTCGAGCCCGGCGGCGAGCGCGCACCACGATCCCGCGGTGGCTCCGCCTGCCGGCTCGACCGCGGTGGCCGCCGCCACGACGCGCTCGGCGAGCGGAGCGGATCCTGCCCCCGAGGCCACCCGGCGGACCAGGGCGGGCACCGCGCGCTCGCCGCGTCGGGCCCGTCCGCCCGGCGGCGCCAGCTGCGACCACGCGCGCTCGAGGTGCAGCCCCGCGCCCAGCAGGACCGCGAGGCGTCGCACGAACGTGGCGATCTCCTCCGTCTCCTCGACGACCGCCTCGTCGCCTGCGCCCCGGAGACGCGACCGGAGGGCGTGTGCGCGCCGGATCACGCGCGGCTCCCGTGCGCGTCGGTCGCCGACGCAGCCACGGCGGCCCGCGCCACCGGGACCGTCGCGGGATCCCATCGCACCGGCATGACGCGAAGGCGACCATCGACGCCGGTCACGAGGCGCCCGGCGGCCGTCACCCGACGCCCCTGCGTCGTGCGTGCGAGGTGGATCACGAGACCGATCGCGCTCACCGCCTGCCGTGCCGTCGTGACGGCGTCCATGCCGGCGAGCGCGCCCAGCGCCTCGAGTCGGGCGGGGACGTCGGCGACGCCGTTGGCGTGCAGGGTGCCTGCGCCTCCGTCGTGCCCGGTGTTCAGCGCTCCGAGCAGCTCCCGGATCTCGCTGCCCCGGCACTCCCCCACGACCAGTCGGTCCGGCCGCATCCGAAGCGCCTCCCGAACCAGGCGCGGCAGCGACAGCTCCCCTGCCCCCTCGATGTTCGCCTGCCTGGCCTCGAGCGACACGACGTGCGCGTGCCGCACCCGCAGCTCGGCGACGTCCTCCACGATCACGATGCGCTCCCGTGGATCCGCACGGGCGAGGAGCGCGCCGAGCAGGGTCGTCTTCCCGCTGCCGCCCGCCCCCGTGATCAGGAGGTTCGTGCGCCGCCGCACCGCCTCCTCCAGCAGTGCGCGACAGCCGGGCGGGAACGCACCCGCCGCGTCGAGCGCGTCGAGCGTCGGCCTCGCCCGCGAGGGGAGCCGGATCGAGAGCAGCGTGCCGCGCGTCGACACGGGCGGCAGGACCGCGTGGATGCGCATCCCGTCGCCCAGCCGGACGTCGACGCACGGCGCTGCCTCGTCCAGGTGCCGCCCGCCCTCCGCTGCCAGCCGCACGGCGAGCGCCCGCACGGACGGCTCGCCGCCGAGGTCGACGTCGGGTCGGCGCTCGGGCCCGGATCCGCGGTCCACCCAGACCTCGCCGTCCCCGTTGACGAACACGTCGGTCGTCCGAGGATCCCGGGCCAGAGGGGCGAGGGGACCGAGGGCGGACGGGACCCGGCGCGAGGGCGGGGTCGATGCGGCCTCGGCGGCGCGATCGCCCCCGGGCAGCCGGAGGGCCACGCCGGCGTCAGATCCTCCGACGATGGACGGGTCCGCCCCGGGGACGGTCCCGCCCGGCGTCCGTGCCCGGGGGACGAACGCCGCGGCGGCGACGAGCGGACGCGCGCTCGCGCCCGGACCCGCGCCCCCTGCGGACCTGTGCCGCGACGCCTCCCCCGGGAGGACGCCCCGACCGACGACGGATGCCTGCCACTCGACCATGCGCGGAGGCTATGCGCGGGCGTGCGGAGCGATACCGGGCGCACCCGACGCGGGGAGGAGGCGTCGCCGTCACGTGCTGGGGAGGAGGAGAGGGGCGGCGCCCATCGGGGGAACGGGCGCCGCCACGTGACGAAGGATCGGGGGAATCCTGGATCCGCCACACGCCGGGCTTGGCCCGACGGCATGAGCATACGCCGCACGCCTCCCGCCACGGGAGGGTTCGGCGCGTTCTGGCCGTTCCCCCACCGGACTCCCGGCCAAGGACTTCGCCACGTCCACCACCCGTCGCCCGCGGTGCCGAGGTGCCCACCCGCTAACGTGGGTCGCGGAGAGGATGACGATGACGATGTCCACGAACCCCCGATCGACCGAGCACGGAGCCCCGAGGCCCGCCGCGCGCGAACAGGACGAGGAGGGGACGACCGCTCCCCCGCCGTCGCCCGACCCGGGGCCCGTCCACCCGCCGTCGGAGGCCTTCTGCGCGACCCGGGTCGCCGACGAGTCCCTCGCCGCATCCGCCGCCGCAGACCGCCTCGGCTTCTGGGCCGACCGGGCCCGCGAGCTCGTCACCTGGGAGACCCCGTTCGAGACGGTGCTCGACTGGTCGGACGCCCCCGTGGCCCGCTGGTTCCCCGAGGGCCGCCTCAACGTGGCCTACAACTGCCTCGACCGGCACGTGCTCGCCGGGCACGGTGACCGCGTCGCGCTGCACTGGGAGGGCGAGCCCGGCGACACCCGCGACCTCACCTACGCCGAGCTCACCGCGGAGGTCAAGCGCGCGGCGAACGCCCTGCGCGACCTGGGCGTCGTCGCGGGAGACCGCGTCGCGATCTACCTCCCGATGATCCCGGAGGCCGTGATCGCGATGCTGGCCGTGGCTCGCATCGGCGCCGTCCACTCGGTCGTGTTCGGCGGGTTCAGCGCCGAGAGCCTGCGGGCGCGCATCGACGACGCCGCGGCGCGCATCGTGATCACCGCGGACGGCGGCTGGCGCAAGGGCAAGGTCTTCCCGCTGAAGTCCGCGGTAGACGCCGCGCTCGTGGGATCCGCCGGATCCGTCGAACACGTCCTCGTCGTGCGGCGCGGCGAGAACGAGGTGGAGTGGGACGACGCCCGCGACCTCTGGTGGCACGAACGCGTCGCCGCCGCGGATCCGGAGCACGTGGCGGAGGCGTTCGAGGCCGAGCACCCGCTCTTCATCCTTTACACGAGCGGCACGACCGGGAAGCCGAAGGGCATCCTGCACACCTCGGGCGGCTACCTCACGCAGGTCGCGTACACCCACCGCAACGTCTTCGACCTGCACCCCGAGACCGACGTCTACTGGTGCACGGCCGACGTCGGCTGGATCACCGGCCACAGCTACGTGGTCTACGGCCCGCTCGCCAACGGCGCCACCCAGGTCATCTACGAGGGCACGCCCGACTCCCCCGCGCCCGGCCGCTGGTGGGACATCGTCGAGAGGCACGGGGTGACGATCCTCTACGCGGCGCCCACCGCCATCCGCTCCTTCATGAAGACCGGCCGCGAGATCCCGGACGCGCGCGACCTCTCCTCCATCCGGCTGCTCGGCTCGGTCGGCGAGCCCATCAACCCGGAGGCGTGGCGCTGGTACCGCGACGTGATCGGCGGCGGCGACGTGCCCGTCGTCGACACGTGGTGGCAGACGGAGACCGGCGGCATCATGATCTCCGCGCTCCCCGGGGTCACCGCCACGAAGCCCGGGTCCGCGCAGTCCCCCATCCCCGGCATCCAGGTCGCCGTGGTCGACGACCAGGGCGAGCCCGTGGCCCGCGGCGAGAGCGGCCTCCTCGTGGTCACCGAGCCGTGGCCCGGCATGCTCCGCGGCATCTGGGGCGATCCCGAGCGGTACCGCGAGACGTACTGGGACCGCTTCGGCGACCGCTACTTCGCGGGCGACGGCGCGCGGCTCGACGAGGACGGCGACATCTGGCTGCTCGGCCGGGTCGACGACGTGATGAACGTCTCCGGGCACCGCCTCTCGACCGCGGAGATCGAGTCCTCGCTCGTCGCCCATCCGTACGTCGCGGAGGCCGCCGTGGTGGGCGCGTCCGATGAGGCGACCGGCCAGGCCGTCGTGGCCTTCGTGATCCTCCGCTCGGCCGAGGCGAGCGCGCTCGGCGATGAGGACCCGAACGAGGTCCTCCGCAAGCACGTGTCCGACCAGATCGGTGCCATCGCCAAGCCGCGCCGCGTGTTCGTGGTGCAGGAGCTGCCGAAGACGCGCTCGGGCAAGATCATGCGCCGGCTGCTGCGCGACGTGGCCGAGGGCCGGGCGATCGGCGACACGACCACGCTGGCCGACACGCAGGTGATGCAGGTCATCAGCGACCGGATGAGCGCGGGCTGACCCGACACCACGACGGGGACGGCAGGAGGGACGGGTGCGCTGCGCACCCGGCCCTCCTCACGTGCCCGCTCCGGCGGGAGGCGGCTACTCGACGAGCGCCACCACGAGCTCGACCTCGACGGGCGAGCCGAGCGGCAGCTCCGCGACGCCGACGGCGGAGCGCGCGTGGATCCCCGCGCGCCCGAGGATCTCCCCCAGCACCTCGCTCGCGCCGTTGATGACGCCGGGCTGCCCGGTGAAGCCCTCGGCCGAGGCGACGAAGCCGGTGACCTTGATCACGCGCGCGATGCGGTCGATGCCGCCGGCCGCGGCCGCCGCCGCCGCGAGCCCGTTGAGCGCGCACGTGCGGGCGTGCGCCTTGGCGTCCTCGGCGGACACCTCGGCGCCGACCTTGCCGGTCGCAGCGAGCGCGCCGTCGACGAACGGCAGCTGGCCGCTCGTGTAGACGAGGCCGCCGTGCACGACAGCGGGGACGTAGGCGGCGACGGGCGCCGCGACCGCGGGCAGCTCGATGCCGAGCTCGGCCAGCCGCTCGGAGATCGCGCCCATCAGGCGCCGTGCTCTGCGCCGGCGACCGGGCGCTTCATGTACGCGACGAGCCCGCCCTCGGGGCCGGTGACGACCTGCACGAGCTCCCAGCCCTGCGACCCCCAGGTGTTGAGGATGGCGGCCGTATTGTGGATCATCAGCGGCGTGGTGAGGTACTCCCACTGCGCGGGCGTTGCGGTCATCTCGGCTCCTTGCCGGTCGGGTCTGGATGCATGACGGGACGGGCGCGGGCGGCCGGCGCACAGGTCTCACGGGATCCCGTACACCCTTCCCGTACTCTGGAGTCTATGTCTGCTTCCAAGAACACGCCCGGCCGCGTCGCCGCCGCGCTCACGGGTGTCCTCGGCATGAGCGCCGTGGCCGGCGTGCTGGTCGCCGCGATGGTCACCCCCGCCATCGCCGTCACGAGCCTGGCCGCCAACAACACGATCGGCCTCTTCGAGGACCTGCCGGACTACCTGCAGATCGACAACCTCGCCCAGAAGACCGAGCTGTACGCCACGCAGGGCGGCCAGCCGGTCAAGTTCGCCGAGTTCTACGCGCAGAACCGCCAGGAGGTGAGCTGGGACGAGGTCTCCGACAACGCGAAGGCCGCAGCCGTCGACACGGAGGACCCCCGCTTCTACGAGCACGGCGGCGTCGACGTGCAGTCCACGTTCCGCGCGCTCGCCCAGAACGTCATCGGCGGCGGCGTCGAGTCGGGCGCGAGCACCATCACCATGCAGTACGTGAAGAACGTGCTCGTGCAGAAGGCGGAGACGCTCGCCGAGACGGATCCCGACGCCGGGAAGAAGGCGTACGCGGAGGCGACGCAGGAGTCGACCGCCCGCAAGCTCAAGGAGATGCGGCTCGCGATCGGGCTGGAGAAGAAGTTCGCGAAGAACGACATCCTGCTCGGCTACCTCAACATCGCGAACTACGGCGGCAGCGTCTACGGCATCCAGTCGGCCGCGAAGTACTACTACAACGTCGACGCCAAGGACCTGAGCATCGCCCAGGCGGCGAGCCTCGTCGCGACGGTGAACTACCCGACCGCCCTGCGGATCGACGAGCCGGGGAACGTCAAGGCGAACCAGGAGCGCCGCGACATCCTCATCGACAACATGCTCAAGCACCACAGCATCACGCAGCAGCAGCACGACGAGGCGATCGCCACCCCCGTGACACCGGCGATCACGCCCTCGGTCAGCGGCTGCAACGCCGCGCAGCCCGCCAGCGCCGCGTACTTCTGCGACGCGGTGAAGTACACCGTCGAGAACTCCAAGGAATTCGGTGCCAGTCCCGACGAGGCCCGCCGCAACCTCAACCGCAACGGCTACAAGATCTACACGACGCTGAACCTCGACCTGCAGGCCAAGGCCACGGACGACATGCGCAAGCAGATCCCCACGACGATGAACAGCATCCCGGAGCTCGGATCGGCGATGACGAGCGTGGAAGCGAAGACCGGTCGCGTCATCGCCATGGTCCAGAACACCGACTACGGCAACAACGCGGGCGCCGGTGTGCAGAGCGTCAACTTCAACACCGACCAGGACATGGGCGGGTCACGGGGATTCCAGGTGGGATCGACGTACAAGCTCGTCACCCTGCTCGAGTGGCTCAAGGAGGGGCACTCGGTCAACGAGGTCGTCAACTCCTCCAAGGGGACGTGGTCCGGGAGCGACTTCCGGGATTCCTGCACAGGTGGGACTCTCAGCTCGAAGCCGCTGGTCGTCACGAACGACGGCGCGGCTCCGGGCGCGAATCGCACTGTGATGTCAGGCACGGCGAACTCGACCAACACCGCGTTCATGGCCATGGCGTCAGAGCTCGACATGTGCGGCATCGTGCAGACCGCGAAGGACATCGGGATCCACCAGGCGGACAAGAGCAAGCCGCTCTCCGGTCTCGTCTCCGACATCATCGGTTCCGGTGGCAACAACATCGCACCCCTCACGATGGCCTCGGCTTACGCCACGGTCGCGAACAACGGGACCACGTGCACGCCGATCCTGATCGACAAGGTCGTGCTCCCCGATGACACCGAGGTCACACCGCCGTCGGCGAATTGCACGGAGACCGTCAGCCCGGATGTCGCCCACACGGCCGCGTACGCGCTCGCGGGTGTCATGGGCGCCACCGGTGCCGCCGCCAACACGAACGACGGAACGCCGCTCATCGGCAAGACGGGCACCACGGATCGCGCCAAGGACACCTGGTTCGTCGGATCCAGCAGCGAGGTCACCACCGCGATCTGGGTGGGGAGCTACGGCGGACAGGACATCCGCCAGCGCACCACCAATCTCCCGAACGGCCAGCTCATGTCCACCGCCCGCTTCGCCGTGTGGAAGCCGTTCATGCAGTCCGTGAACGCGGTCTACAAGGGATCGGCCTTCCCCGGCCCGGCAGCGGACCTCACCCGCACGCCGACGGTCCAGGTGCCGGACGTGTCGGGCATGTCGCCCGCTGACGCCCAGTCGGCCATCGAGGGAGCGGGCCTGTCCTTCGCCCAGGGCGGCGCGCGCGCCTCCTCCGTATCCGCCGGCCAGGTCGCCGGATCCGACCCGGGCGCCGGCGCCAACGCCGCGCGCGGATCCACCGTCACGGTCTTCATCAGCAGCGGGCCCGGCCAGAGCCTGCAGCAGGGCACCCCGGGCACCGTCCCGGACGTGCGCGGTCAGGACATGACGAGCGCTCGCCAGACCCTGCGCGCGGCCGGCTTCGACGTGACCATGGCGCAGGAGCAGGTGCAGGACAACTCGCAGATCGGCAAGGCGACCCGAACGGATCCCGCCGCCGGCCAGCAGAGCGGCGGCCCCGTGACGCTCTACATCGGACGCAGCTGATGGGCGTCGTGGGCACGATCGCGCGCACCGTCGGCGGCGTCGCAGCCGCCGGCGCGGCGGTCTTCGCGTACGCGTCGTTCTACGAGCGACGCCGCTTCACCCTCCGCGAGGTGACGGTGCCGGTGCTCCCCGTCGGCGCCGACCCCATCCGCGTGCTCCACCTCTCGGACATGCACATGGCCCCGTGGCAGCACAAGAAGCAGCGTTGGGTGCGCGAGCTCGCGGAGCTCAAGCCCGACCTCGTCGTCGACACCGGTGACAACACGGGGCACGAGCAGGGCATCGTCGCGGTCGAGGAGACGCTCGAGGCCTTCCGCGGGATCCCCGGCGTCTTCGTGCACGGCTCGAACGACTACTACGGGCCGATGATGAAGAACCCGTTCAAGTACTTCACCGCCAACACGCACGCCACGCAGCGCCCCGCGGACCTCGACCTCGCACGGCTCGAGCGGCTCTACGCGTCGCTCGGCTGGGTCGACCTCAACAACGCCGCGGGCGCGATCGAGGTCAACGGCACGCTGCTCGAGTTCTTCGGCGTGAACGACCCGCACCGCGACTTCGACCACCTCGAGGCGCTCCCCGGCGCGCTCGACGCGCTGCGCGAGGACGGGGACGCCTACCAGGGCGCCTCGGACGCGCCGGTCGTCTCGATGGGCGTGGCGCACGCACCCTACCGCCGGGTGCTCGACTCGTTCGTCACCAACGGCGCCCGGATGATCTTCGCCGGGCACACCCATGGCGGCCAGGTCTGCGTCCCCGGCTACGGCGCGCTCGTCACCAACTGCGACATCCCGCGTCGCCAGGTGAAGGGCCTCAGCGTCTGGCCGCATGCCGAGCGCGCCGCGTTCCTGCACGTGAGCGCGGGCCTCGGCGCGTCGATCTACGCGCCCGTGCGCTTCGCCTGCTACCCCGAGGCGACGCTGCTCACGCTCACGGCGGTCTGACCGCCCGCGGCGTACTCGGGACGCGTGAACATCGGGTATCGTAGAGCCCGGCCCTCGGGCCATCGGGGTGTGGCGCAGTTTGGTAGCGCGCTTCGTTCGGGACGAAGAGGTCGCAGGTTCAAATCCTGTTACCCCGACACACCGCCTCCTCCGGGAGGCACAGCACGACAGCCATGAACGACCAAGGGCCGCTCCCCCAGGAGCGGCCCTTCGTCGTTCGGACGCCGTGCGACCTGCGCCGGGCGTCACCCCACGTGCCGCTCACGCACGCGGAGGACGACGTGGAGGAGCACGAGGATCACGGCGGCCGGCAGAGCGGGCCCCGACCAGAGGACGAGCAGCACCGGTCGCGGCAGCTCGGACAGCCAGTACCCGTACGGACCTGCCGAGAGCGGGAACTGGGCTGCGGCGACGAGGGCGCCCGCGACGACCAGGACGGGGAACGCCCACGCGGACCTCACGATCCCGAAGTGGCGGAAGCACAGCACGCTGACCGAGAAGGCCGCGATCACCGCGATGCCCAGGGGGACGACGACGATGACGGTGGCGTCCCTCTCGTCTTCGGTCGGCGACGACGCCAGGGAGATGAAGATGATCTCGTGGAACGAGAGCGCGACGCCGATGCACCACCACGCTCCCGCCGAGGTGAGCGCGAGCCCCGTCCGCCGCATCCGCGGGCCCGTCGGGATCTCCGGCGTCACCGCAGGCCATCCCGTGAGGACGCCCACGGGCTCTCGGAGGTCACGGCCTCCTCCGGGCGTCGGCGCGCGATCGACGGTCCACGTCCTTCAGCCGGAGCGCCGGCCGCTCGATCGCGTAGTAGGTCGCTGCGGAGAGCACGAGCGTCACCGCGCCCACCACGAGCGTGTTGAGGGCGAAGCCGGCGAGCGTGTCCGGGAGCACCAGGCCCGCGCGGCGGAGGAACCGGATCACGGGCAGGTGCCACAGGTAGACGCTGAAGGAGATCGTGCCGAGCCAGGCGATCCACCGCAGCTCGAGGAAGCGCGTGACCGGGCCGAGGGATCCGCCGCGCCGCGGCAGCGCCACCAGGAGCAGGAGCGTGGCGCACGAGAAGGCCACGATGCTCTCCTCGAACGCGCCCACCGGCGCCTCGGAGGCGACGACGATGAGCGCGGCGGCGACGATCCCGGCGGGCACGCGCCAGGCCGCGACGCGATCGCGCAGGCCCGCGTCCGCGGACAGGGTGAGCAGGATCATCGCCGCCGCCATGCCGTAGGCGAAGAGGTCCGCGTGCACGAGGATGCTGCGGTTCGCGACCGCCTCCCACGTCACGCCCCACTCGCTCGCGAGGCGGCCCCGGTGGCCGAGCGGGGCCTGCGCGATCATGGACCAGACCTTCCCGGCCACGCCGATCAGCAGGAGCACCGCC
Organism: Clavibacter sp.; assembly: GCF_014802555.1. Lineage (NCBI taxonomy): Bacteria > Bacillati > Actinomycetota > Actinomycetes > Micrococcales > Microbacteriaceae > Clavibacter > Clavibacter sp. The sequence continues at coordinate 18,880 of NZ_JAAVCB010000016.1, forward strand.
GCGGGGGTCAGGGCACGGATCCACGTGGCCCGCCCCCGCAGCAGCCGCGCCGCGAGGAGCGCGACGATGGGCAGGAGCACGTAGAAGGACACCTCCACGGCGAGCGTCCACGCGACCTCGATGCCGCTGCGGAGCGTGCGCGGCGCGTAGCCCTGCAGCAGGAGGGCGTTGAGGACGGTGTCGAGCGGACCGAGCGTGCCCACCAAGATCCCGGCGTCGCGGGTCTCGCGCGGCAGGATCGCGACGCGCAGCACGAGGCTCACGAGCAGCAGCACCACGATGTAGCCGGGGAAGACGCGGAGCGCGCGGTTGAGGGCGTAGCGCGACAGGCGCGGCATCGGGACGCCGTCGACGAGGCCGCGGGCGAACGGCAGGAACAGCAGGAATCCGCTCAGCACGAAGAACAGCGTCACGCCGTGGCTGAAGAAGGCGACCTCCCCGACGAGCGGGATGTCGGTTGTCGGCCGGGCCAGCTGGCGCTGCACGTGGTACAGCAGGACGGCGACGGCGGCGATCCCGCGGAGCCCCTCGATGCCGGGCAGGAGCGTGCGCACGCGAGCCGGTGCGGACGTCGGGGTCCCGGTCATGATGGCCTTCCCGGGTCGGTGGATCGGCGGTCGTCCAGTCTACGAGGCGCCCGATCCGCGTGAGCCGCGGGAAGCGGGACCGGGCCACGCACAGCACGACGGCCGCCGCCCGGAGGCGACGGCCGTCGGCGCGCGCTCCCCATCGAGCGCGGGCTCATCCCTCCGCGGGAGGGGCGGGCTCGGCGGGTGCCGCCGGAGCAGCGGGTGCCTCCGGTGCCGTGGGCGCCGCCGACTGGCTGGGCTTCGGTGCCGGCGGCACGTAGGGCTTCTTCGTCAGCGTGCTGCTCGGAGCGGGGAAGCCCTCCGCCGGGTAGCGGTCGTCGATGAAGGTCTGCAACGGCTTGAAGATCCGGTGACGCGCGCTGTCCGCGGCCGAGCCGTTGAGGACGTTGCGGCGCATGGACGCGAAGCCCTCGACGTTGCCCACCCAGACGGCCGTGGTGACCTCCGTGGAGGATCCGACGAACCAGGTGTCCTTCGAGCGGTCGGTCGTGCCCGTCTTGCCCATGATCTCGGTGCCGTCGCGCGGGTTCGATGCGGCTCCGGTGCCGCCCATGACCGCCTTGAGCGTGAAGGCGGCGGTGTTGGCGACCTCGGGGCTCATGGCCTGCGCGCACTCGCTCTTGGGCGTGACGAGCTCCGACTCGTCCGGGAGGACGACCTTGTCGATCGCGATGGGCGGGCACATGTTGCCCTGGTTCGCGACCGAGGAGAACGCGGTCGCCATCTGGAGCGGGGCGACGGTGTTGCCGCCCGAGCCGACCACGTCGGACGGGAAGCTCGAGAGGTCGCGCTTGTCCGCGTTGTAGGCGCCCATTTCGGTGGCCGTCTTGCTGATGTCGCAGAGGTCGAGCTGGCTGGCCATCGCGACGAACGCCGAGTTCACGGACGCCACCGTCGCCGCGAGCACGTTCTGGTTCGACGTGGCGCCGGTGTTGGTGTCGTTCGTCACCTTGTAGTCCGGCGATCCGGCGAGGTTGTCGCCGCAGCGGGTGAACTCACTGGCGGACCAGGTGGTCTTCGACGCGTTCACCGTCTGGTAGATCGACTTCCCGCTCTTCAGCCAGTCGACGAGCGTGAAGATCTTGTACGTCGATCCGACCTGGAACCCGGCGGAGCCGCCGTGCGCCTTGTCGGCCGAGTAGTTGATCTCGGTGACGCCCGGCTGGTCCGCCGCGACGCCGTAGTCCGTGTTCTGCGCCATCGCGATGATGCGGCCGGTCTTCACCTCGCGGGAGACCACGGATCCGCCGATCTTCGTGAAGCGCGCGGTCGTGGGCACCTGCTTGCGCATCTGCTCCGCGGCGTTCCCCTGGATGTCGAGGTCGAGGGTCGTGTAGACCTGCATGCCACCGCGCTTGAGCACGGCGTCGCGCTCCGCCGGCGTCGCGCCGAACTCCGGGTTCGTGAGGATCTCGTTCTTCACGTAGTCGCAGAAGTACGCGGCCGAGATCGGGTTGGCCTGGATGCAGCCGCTCGTGGAGGGCGTGATCGTCGGCGTGATCGCCGCGGCAGAGGCGGTGTCGTACTGCTCCTGCGTGATCTTCTGCTCCTTGAGCATGTTCCGCAGCAGCAGGTCGCGGCGCTCCTTGTTGCGCTCGAGGTTGTCCGGGTTGTCGATCTTGAAGACCTCGGGCGCATTGACCGTCGCGATGAGGCTCGCGGCCTGCTCGAGCGTGAGGTCGGCGGCGGAGACGTTGAAGTAGTAGCGCGCCGCCGACTCGATGCCGTAGACCCGGCTGCCGAAGTTCGCGATGTTGAGGTATGCGAGGAGGATCTCGTTCTTGGAGTACTTCTTCTCCACCCCGATCGCCATCCGCATCTCCTTGAGCTTGCGGGGCATGTCGGGCTGGGTGGCCTCGGTGAAGGCCTTCCGGCCCTCGGCCTGCGTGGCCTCGTCGGAGGAGTCGACCATGTTCTGGGCCTTCTGGACCAGGACGTTGCGGACGTACTGCATGGTGATCGTGGAGGCGCCCGACTGGACCTCCTTGTTCAGCACGTTCTGCGCGAGGGCGCGGGCGGCCGACAGCACGTCGACGCCGCCGTGCTCGTAGTAGCGGGGGTCCTCGGTCGCGATCGCGGCGTCCTTCGCGAACGACGACACGGCGTCCCACGGGACCTCCTCGCGGTCCTGCGAGAAGAACTCGGCGAAGGGCACCTGGTTGTCGCCCTGCTTGGCGTAAAGGACCGTCTTCTGCGCGAGGTTGTCGATCTGCAGGTTGTCGGGGATGTCCTCGAACACGCCGATGGTGCTGTTGGCCGCGATGCCGGAGACGGCGATGGCCGGGGTCACCATGGCGGCGACGAGCACGCCGGCGATCGTGCTCATGCCGACGAGTCCGAGGAACGCGCCCAACCGGGTCGAGATGGTCAGGTCAGTTTTCCTCATGGTACGAATCTAACCCGCGCCCTGAGCGGCGGCGTCCGCCGCAGGTATGGTCCCAGCTCCCCGTGGCCGAAATGTGATGAGTGCACTCGCAATCAGGCCGCGCGGGCCTCCCCGATGGCCAGATCGCGCACAGTGCGGAGCGTCTGGATGCGGTGGTCGAGCGTCGTGGACGACGGCGCGACGATGAGTTCGTCTGCCCCCGTGCTCGTGAGCAGGCGCTCGAGGCCGATCCGGACCGCGTCGGGCGAGCCGATGGCCTGGCGGCGGTCGCGCGCCCCGATGATCTCGCGCTCGAGGTCGCTGAACTCGTACGCGGCGGCCTCGGCGGGATCCACGGGCTGCGGCTTCCCGCCCTGGCGCATGCGCAGCCACGTGATGCGGCCGGCGCGCGCCTCGCGCTCGACGACGTCCGGGTCCTCGTCGGCGATGACGCTCACGGCGATGGCGCTGTGCGGCGCGGCGAGGTCCTCGCTCGGCTGGAAGCGCGCGCGGTACGTCGCGAGCGCCTGCTCGGTGCGGTCGCCGGCGAAGTGGTGCGCGAAGGCGAAGCGGATCCCGAGGGCCGCGGCGACCTGCGCCGAGTAGCCGCTGGATCCGAGGAGCCACATCTGCGGGACGTCGCCGAGCCCCGGCACGGCCGTGATGCCGCGCAGCGGGTTGTCGTCGGCCATGCCGCCGCGGAAGAAGCCGATGAGGTCGAGGAGCTGCTGCGGGAAGTCGTCGGCGCCGAGGCCCGCCTCGGGGCGGCGGAGCGCGAGCGCGGTCGCGCCGTCTGTGCCCGGGGCACGGCCGATGCCGAGGTCGACGCGGTCGCCGTAGAGGGCGCGGAGGGTCCCGAACTGCTCGGCGACGACGAGCGGCGTGTGGTTCGGCAGCATGACGCCGCCGCTGCCGACGCGGATGGTGGACGTGCGCCCGGCGATGCCCGCGAGGAGGACGGCCGGGGCGGAGCTCGCGATCCCGGGCATGCCGTGGTGCTCGGCGACCCAGAACCTCGAGTACCCCGCGGTCTCGGCGGCCTGGGCGAGGCGGATGCTGCCCGCGACGGCGTCGGCGTTGGTGCCGCCGAACGGGCGGGGCGCGAGGTCGAGGACGTCCAGGGGCACGCGTTCGAGGTGGGTCACGCCGGGGAGAACGGGCGGGGTCGGCGATGCATTCCCCGGCCGGGGCGCGTTGCTAGGCTGCGGCCCTCATGGATTCCGCCGCCCCCGCTCCCGCCCCGGGCGCGACCGCGGACGGCCCCGTGCCCGGGCGGTCGACATGGGGCGCACGTCGGGATCGCGAGCGCCGCCGGATCCGCCGTCGGCAGGCCGCAGTGCTCCTCGTGGCGTACGTCGCCCTGATCGGGCTGGTGACGCTCACGCCCGACAGCGTCGACCGCGGCGTGTACCCGCACCTCATGCGCGGCGTGGTGTTCGTGCAGCACCACGGCATCCTCTGGTTCCGCTACTCGATGATCGAGGAGGTCGCCAACGTCGCGCTGTTCGCGCCGCTGGGCATGCTCGGCGTGCTGGCGTCCGGGGCTCCGCGCTGGTGGATCGTCGTGCTCGCGGGGACGGCGCTGTCGGCATCGGTGGAGCTCGCGCAGGGCGCGTTCCTGCCGGCGCGCGTGGCGTCCGTCACCGACGTGGCGGCCAACGGCGCCGGTGCTCTCGTCGGGGCGACGACCGCGGCGCTCGTCGCCGCCCGGACGCGACGACGCGGGCGGATCCGGTCGTGATCGGATCCGCCCGCGTCGGGTCGGGAGCGGTGTCGCGCGTCAGGAGGCGCGGCGACGGCGGGCGGTCGCGATGCCCGCGGCCGCGGCGCCGGCGAGGAGCAGCCCGCCGCCGGTGATCGCGAGGCCGGTGGGCAGGGTGCCGCCCGTGATGGGCAGCGTGCCGCTGGCCGCGGCCGTGCCGGCGCTGGCCGGGACGACGGAGACGAGGCCGCACCAGTGGTCGCCGGACGCAGCGGTCTCGTTGGCGCGCCACGTGCCGGTCGCCGCCGTCGGGACGACGAGCGTGCCGGTGACGGATCCGTCGGCCGCGGCCGTGACGGAGGCGGACGGGTCGCCCGCGGCGGCCGACGCACCGGCCGTGGCGGCGAGGCGGACGGCGACCGTCTCCCCCGCGGTGAAGGATCCCGCCGCGCCGGTGATCGTGACGGACCCGCCGGGCGCGACGGCGGCCGGCGTGACGGACATGCCGCCGCACGCGAGGGCGGAGTCCTTGGGGACGTAGTTCTCCGCCTGGGCGGCGAGGGGGACGGAAACGGTGATCGCGAGCGCGACGAACGCGCCCGCCAGGGTCTTGGCGAGCATCTCGGGTGTGCCTTCTCTGATGCGCCCGGGACGGACGTGCGGGGGGGCACGACGGGTATCGCCTCGGGGCGGTGGTGTCCGCGGCGCGCGATTTCGGGTCGACGCCTCAGGCAGACAGCGGGTCGGGTAAACCCACATCGGCGATGCTAGCCGCGTCTCCGGTCCGCGCGGAGGTGCACGGGCGGGATCCGCCCCGGACTGGGGCCAACCGACACCCGAATCCGGCCCCGGAGACGGCGGAAGGCCCCGAGGCGGATGCCTCGGGGCCTTCCGCCGCCCGGCTCCCGAGGGAGTCAGGCGACGCGGGTCGTGATGCGGATCAGGCCGTGGCGCGCTGGCGACGGACGGTCGCGAACACCGCCACGAGGGCGGCGCCGAGCAGCAGCAGGCCGCCGCCGGTCCAGATGAGCACGACGGGCAGCTGGCCGCCCGTGACGGGGAGGCCCGCGGCGCCGTCGGCGGTGGAGCCACCGGTCGCGGTGCCGTTGCCGGCCGCCGCGACGACCGAGATCGTCGTCGACACCGTGTTGCCGAGCGTGTCGGTGCCGGCGATGGCGTAGGAGCCGGTGGCAGTACCCGCGGGGAGCGTGACGGTGACGCGGAGGCCGCCGGCGCTGGTCGAGTTCTTGGTGATGGAGGATCTCGTCACGGCCATGGGGGCCGTGCGGAAGGAGGCGAGCGTGGCGTTGGCCGCGTCCTCGCCGCTGATGGTGATCGTGACGGGGACGACCGGAGCGAAGGAGCCGTCCGCGAAGGTCAGGGTCGTGCTCTGGCCCGGCGCGACGGTCGGGTCGCTGACGGTGACGCCGCCCTCGGGCGTGTACGGGTCCGCGTTCGCGGCGGTGGCGACGCTGAACGTCGCGGCGAGGGCGATGGCCGCCCCGGCGATGATCTTCTTGAACAAGTGATTCCCCCAGATGTGAGCTTTGCGTGGTGCACAGGGGCCACTAGCGGACTCGGGTCCGCCGTCGATCATTCCCCCACTGAGGAGACTACCGGGATGCCTCGCAGGGCAGTGAGCGGAACTCTGTCGCGATCGTGTCAATTACCGGAGTGGTCACGATCGAGAGGGGGGTGTCGGTCCTTTTGTCCCCCAGGGTGTCCACCGAAATGCGGACCTCCTGACCGGGTTTCAGGGTCACCTCGACCTGCGCGACGGCCCGACCGCCGACGATCTCCGGCTGGAACTGCGTCTCCTGGCCGTCGATCCGAACGCGCAACGGTACCGTGCCGGGCGGCCCGTAGACCGCCACGCGCGTCTTGACGTCGCCGGGCGCCACCCCGTACACGCCGCCGCCCGTGACCACGAACGGCAGGGAGGCAGCGTCGGCCGGGGCCGTGGATCCGAGGATCACCTCGGTGCGGTAGTCCGGCCTGCCGTCGTCCCGGCACATGGCCATCCCGAGCGTGGTCCGCAGCGAGAGGAAGTAGTCCATCTTCGCGCCGGTCGAGTCGTTGAGGAACACGCCGAAGACCGTCGACTCGTCGTTGTCGGTCGGCAGCGAGCCCTGGAACGTCGTGCCGTCGAGGGTCGCCTGCTCGTCGGCGCGCGAGTTCCAGATCAGGATGCGGCGCTCCTCGGCGGCGTGCCCCAGCGCCTTCACCAGGGCGGCCGGGTCGACGTCCCCGGACGAGACCTTCGCGAACACCGAGTCGGCGACGCTCGCGAAGACCGCGTCCTGGATGTCCGGGTTCGGGTAGCGCAGGTACACGTCATGCAGGAGCAGGTCGACGGCGTCGTCGGAGCGGAGCACGTCGCCCGTCGCGAGCGTGATGGGGCCGGTGGCCTCGAGCAGGTACGAGAGCGCGACCGGGTCGATGCTGATCACGCCGTCGACCGCCTCGCCGTGCTTGAGCCGCCACATCTCGGCGGCGAGCGGCGCGGCCTGGGGGAACTCGGGCGTCAGCGTCACGTCCTGCATGTAGCGGCCCGTGATGGTGCCGTAGAGGCCGGCGGTTTGGGGATCCAGCGGCAGGGCGGGCTCGGCGAGCCGCGGGAACGCGCGCGCCGAGTCCTGGCCGGCGAGCGAGAACCCGCCGCCCCCCGTGCGGACGAGCGCCAGGGCGCCGGGGATCCCGCCCGTGGATCGCACCTCGGCGTTGTTCTGGAACATGAGCAGGTAGCTGCGGTCGCCGTCGGCGCCGAGCATGGCGGGCGCGAGGTCCGTCACGTGGCGCACGACCGCCAGGGTCTCCGCGGCCTTCCCCACCGTCTCCTCCAGGCGCGCGACCGCGTCGGCGACCGGTCGGATGGTGCTGCCGGTGTCGATGGCCTTCACGTCGCCGAGCGCGGCGTCGAGCGCGTCGTCGGCCTGGCGGACGGGCTCCTGGGCGGCCACGATCGGGGCGAGGTCGAGCCGTCCGTCCTTCGGCGTGAGGCTCGAGACGTCGAGGGTGCCCGCGATCCCGACGACGGGCTGCAGCGCGTCGCCGCCGATGCGGTCGACGACGCTCGAGATCTCGCGGAAGGCGCGCAGGTTCGGACCGACGAAGGGCACGTGCTCGGTGACGGCCCAGACCGGATCGCCCGTGAGCGACACCGCGCGCGAGGAGTGCTCGCGCAGCTGGGTGACGCCGGACGAGGCTCCTGCCGTGTCGCCCGCCAGGAGGTCGCGCTGCACGGAGGACGCGAGCGGCACGGCCTGCTCGAGCTCGCCGCGGGCGAGGAGGGCGCGGGCGGCGATCCACACGATCCAGATCACGAGGATGACCGCGATCGCGGCGCCGGCGACCGTAAGGATGCGGCGCCGCGTCCAGGGGCGTCGTGCCCGGCGGCGACGCGGCGACGGCGCGACGCCCGCCGTCGAGGTCACCAGGTGGCCCCGCCGTCGGAGGAGATGCTGACCGAATCGCCGGTGAGCAGCCAGACGTCGCGACCCGCGGCCGAGAGGGCCACGGATCCGCTGGTGGGCACGGCGGTCGCGCAGCCAAGGACGCTCACGGCGCCGGAGGCCGGGACGATGCGGCCGACGCTCGTGCCGGCGCAGGACCCGGCGGTGCCCGCGGTGAGGATGCCGTCCGTGCCGAGCGCGAGCGCGAGGACGCCCGGGGCGTCGATCAGGCGGAAGTCGCCGCTGCCCGAGCGGACGTGCAGCGCGCCCGATCCGCAGAGCACCGCGGCGGCCTGTCCGCTGTCGACGACCTGGACGGCGTCGTCGCACGGCGCGTCCCGGGGGCCCTGCACGAGCTGGACCGTGCCGGGCGTCGCCGGGTCGACGTACGCGGTCGTCGCGGTGAGCGCGGGCGCGTCGCGCCAGAACTCGCCGCCCGTGAAGCTCTGGAGCGTGGTGCGCGTGCACGCGGCGGTGACGTCGGCGACGACGCTGCCGACGTCCGGGCTCTCGACCTGGAGGGCGAGGATCCGGCGCGCGTCGAAGGAGCCCGTCGAGCGGGTGTCCCAGGTGCGGCCCTCGTCGATGGTGGTCTGGATGCGGGCGGGCTCGCCCGTGCAGGAGCCGCTCGTGGTGCGCCAGGCGACCTCGGCGTTCCCGGCCGCGAGGAAGACGGTGGGCTCGGCCACCGTCGTGCTCGCGGTGGCGCTCGGCGCGGGCGTCGGCGTCGCAGCGGCGTCGGTGCTGGAGGCGGAGGGCGCGGGGGCGGCCGTTCCCTCGCCGCCGGAGCCCCCGCCGGTGCGGGTCACGGCGGCCGAGACGAGGATCAGGTCGATGACGAGGAAGGCGACCGCGGCGGTGACGCCGACACCGGGGATGAGGCGTCCGAGCGACGGACGGCGACGCCGGGCGCGTCCCGTGACGGCCATGGGCTTACGGCCGTCCGGCGCCGACCTAGCCACGCGCGGCTCCCGCGGATCGAGGTGCGCGGTGGTCGAACGGGCGTCCTCGCAGGCGGCGCGGTGGCGCCTCGGCGTGAGCCGACATGGTGTCTCCCGGTGTGGCGGGCATCGTGCGGCGCGCGGGCGGCGCTCCCTCGCGGGCGGCCGGATCCGGTCCGCGCCCCGCCGACGAGCCGGGACCCGCTCCTCCGGTGGAGCACGGGCCCCCGGTCCGCGCAACGGGAGATGCGGGGTCGAGCGGTGGTGTCACCCGGATCGTACAGGCCGACGCCTGGCCCGCCGGGACGACACGGATCGGCGGCGCATCAGGCGACCGCACGGGCGGCCGGTCAGGAGGCGGCGGGACTCGTGGTGTCGGCGCTCTCGGGACGCACGTACGAGTAGCCGTACTGGCCGTACCCGTACGCGTCGGGCCCCTTGGTCGGGAGCATGGTCAGCACGACGCCCAGCACCTCGGCGCCGACGCTGTTCAGCGACTCGATGGCCGCGTGGACCTGGCCCCGGTGCGCCCGACCGGACGAGACGATCAGGATCGCCCCGCCCGCGCTCTTCGACAGCACGGCGCTGTCGGTGACGGGGAGGAGGGGCGGCGCGTCGATGAGCACGGTGTCGAAGTCCGCCTCGAGCTCCTTGAGGAGCGCGACCATCGTGCGGGAGCCGAGCAGCTCGCTCGGGTTCGGCGGGATCTGCCCGGCCGGCAGCACGAACATGTTGCGGTTGCCCCACGGCTGAAGCACGTCCTTCAGCTCCGCGCGGCCGATGAGCACGTCGGTGAGACCCACCGCGCCCTCGAGCCCGAGGTACGACGCGAGCTTGGGACGGCGCAGGTCGGCGTCGATGACCGCGACCCGCGCGCCCGCGTCGCTCAGCGCGATGGCGAGGTTGGCGCTGGTGGTGGACTTGCCCTCGGACTCCACCGCGCTCGTGATGACGAAGCTGCGCGCGCGGCCGCCGAAGTCGAGGAACTGCAGGTTGGTGCGGAGGCTGCGGAAGGACTCGGCGCGCGGGCTGCGCGGATCCGACTGCACGATGAGGGGGCGCTCCTTGGCCTTCGGGTCGAACGCGATGCCGCCGAGGATGGGCACGTGCGTGACGAGGCGCAGGTCGCGCTCGCCGCGGATCCGCGTGTCGAGCGTGGCGCGCAGCACGGCGGCCGCGACGCCGAGCGCGAGGCCGATGAGTCCGCCCAGCGCCAGGTTCAGCGGGACCTGCGGGGAGACGGGCGACGCCGGGATCCGCGCCTCCTGCAGGGTGGTGATCTTCACCTGGGGCTGGCCGTTGACGTCGAGCGGCGTGAGCTCGGCGACGAAGTCGGTGAAGCTCCGGGCCACCGCGTTCGCGATGGTGGCGGCCGACTCGGCCTGCTCGTCCTCGACGGAGATCTGGATGATGACGGTGTCGGCCGCCGCGGTCGCGGTGATCTTCGGCGCCAGCGACTCCGCGGTCGCGTCGAGGCCCAGCTGGGCGATGACCGGCTCGAGCACCGCGGGCGTCGCCACCACGTCGGCGTAGCTCTTGACCGCCTGCTGCGTGAACGTGTTGCCCTGGCTCAGGTCCTGCACGGTGCCGGCCGACTGCGTCGAGACGAACACCTTGGACGATGCCCGGTACTCGGGCGTCTGCACGAGCGAGTAGCCGGCCGCGGCACCCACTCCGAGCAGCAGGACCAGCAGGATGAGCACCCACGATCGTCGCAGGATCCGGATGTATTCACGCAGTTCCACAGGCGATCCCCCTCGTCGATGGAGCGCCCCCCCAGCGGCGCCCGAGCCCCATGCTCCCACAGGCGCGGACCCGCTCCCGTTCCCTGGGGCGGGGAATGACGCCCTGCGGATGGCGCCCCAGCATCTGGGGCGGCCGCCCGGCACGACGGTCGGTCTAGCCTGGACGCGGGGATCGGCCACTCACCTTCCCCGGACGTGCATCGCCCGCCCATCCGAAGACGAGGTCAGCACCCCCATGCTCGACGCCTGCGCCGCCCTCGCACCGCTCGCCACCCTGGTAATCACGGGAGCGCTCACCGCCTGCGGCCTCCGCTACCTGCGCGACTGACGGGGCGCGCCCGCTGCCCGACCGGCGGTGCCGAGCCGCCGGCTCAGGTCAGGCGAAGTCCGCGTCGGGACCCGCCGGGTAGCCGAAGGCCGACGCGCTCGCCTCGACGGGCCGGCCGCTCGTGAGCACTCCCCCGCTCTCCGCGAGGTAGCAGGCGCCGCAGAGCGACATGTAGGTGACGTCCTCGCCGTCGATCGCGACCTGGTCACCGGCGAAGATGAACCGCTCGCCGACCTGGCGTGCGTTGAAGACCGCCTTCCGGCCGCAGCGGCAGATGGTCTTCATCTCCTCCAGGCTGTGCGCGATCTCCAGCAGCCGCCGGCTCCCGGGGAACGCGACCGTCTGGAAGTCGGTGCGGATCCCGTAGGCGATGACGGGCACGTCCTGCAGGATCGCGATGCGCAGCAGGTCGTCGACCTGCGACTCGCGGAGGAACTGCGCCTCGTCCACGAGGAGGCACGCCGTGGGGCCGCCCTTGTCCTGCAGCACGCGCTCGCGGTGGATCCCGAACTCCTGCCAGACGTCCGCGTCCGGCTCGAGCAGGAAGTCGACCGGGCGCCGGACGCCGAGGCGGGACACGATGTCGCGGTCGCCCTTGGTGTCGATCACGGGCTTCGTGAGCAGCACGTGCTGCCCGCGCTCCTCGTAGTTGTAGGCGGCCTGGAGCATCGAGGTGCTCTTGCCGCTGTTCATCGCACCGAAACGGTAGTAGAGCTTGGCCATCTACCGAAGGTAGCCGTCCTCGGTGGCGCGATCGATCAGGTCGGCCCGTCGACCGGCGATCCTCCCGACGAGGCGGTACTTCGCGCGGACGCGACGGAGATAGGTCTTCGCGGTCTCGTACTGCACGTTCATCGCCGTGGCGACGGCCAGGGTCGACCGGCCCGTCACGTAGAGGCGGAGCGCCTGCTCCTCGCCCTGGCTGAGGCGGGGATCCGCAAAGGCGCGTGCCGCATGCCCGTCCTCCGCGCGGTTCGTCTCGTCGGCGCGCTGCTGCGCCGATCGCGCGCCGGCCGCGACCGCGCGGACCGCGGCCACGATGTCCGCGGCGGGCACCGGGCCTGTCAGGAGCGCGGCGGCCCCCGCGTCGACCACGCGCCGGCGGACCTCCTCCGTGCCCGACCGCGACAGGACCACGACCGCCGCGCCCGCCGCACGGCAGGATCGGATGCGCCCCTCGAGGCTGACGGCGTCGGCGAGGTCGTAGTCGACCACCACGACGTCCGTCGGGAACCGGGGCGAGCGCACCAGCTGGAGCCAACCGGTCGTGCCCACCACGACGGCGATCTCGGGAGCCTGGCGGCGCAGGATCGCGCAGACCTCGTCCAGGGCGGACTCGTGTCCCATGAGCACGCCGACGCGCACGGGCGGTGTCGTCGACCGCTGGGAGGCGTCTCGCGTGCCCGCCCCGGGGTCGCGCAGGGTGGTCATGTCAGCACCTTAGCCAGGGGGCGCGCCGCGACGGCGCACGGGGGCGTTCGGTGGACACCCGCGCGCCCGTGTCAGAACAGCGTGGCCTGGGTCGCGGATGCGGCCGGCAGCGCCGCGGCGACGAGCGGTCCCGGTTCTCGGACGGGGGCCCGGGTCCAGCTGCCGCGACCGCGTGCGGTGGTCGCGCGGCTGTCCGCGCCCTCCTGGCTCCAGCCGGGACGCGGGCGGTGGCCGTCCGGCGCGCGGGCCCCCTCGACGCCCGGCAGGTCCGCCCGCGACAGCACGCCGCCGGTGCGGGGATCCACCCGCCCGCCGCCGAGCCCGTGCCGCCGGACGAGCGGATCCATGCGCGCCTTCAACCACGACCGGTACGCCTGCGGCGCGTAGGCACCGCGCGCGTAGAGGTCGAGGTAGCGGCCCACGAGCTCCGGGCGCTCGCGCTCGAGCCACTGGAGGTACCACTCCTTCACGCCGGGCTTCAGGTACAGCGCGGAGTAGAGGACGCGCGTGCCACCGGCCTCGCGGATGCGGGTGAGCGCGTGGTCGAGGTGCTCCACGGAGTCCGTGAGCATGGGCAGGATCGGCATCATGAAGACGGTGCAGTCGAGGCCCGCCTCGCGGATGGCCGTGACGGTCGCGAGCCGCGCGGCGGTCGTGGGGGTGCCGGGCTCCACCGACTGCTGCAGGTCGTCGTCGAGCACGGCGATGCTCATCGCCAGGTCCACCGGCACGCTGGAGGACGCCTCGGCGAGCAGCGGGAGGTCGCGGCGCAGGAGCGTGCCCTTGGTGAGGATGGACAGCGGGGTGCCCGACGAGGCGAGCGCCGCGATGATCCCGGGCATGAGCGCGTAGCGGCCCTCGGCCCGCTGGTACGGATCCGTGTTCGTGCCGAGCGCCACGGCGTCGTGCGTCCACGTGGGCTTCGCGAGCTCGCGGGCCAGCACCTCGGCGACGTTGACCTTCACGACGATCTGGTCGTCGAAGTCGCGGCCGCCGTCGAGGTCGAGGTACTCGTGCGTCGGGCGCGCGAAGCAGTAGACGCAGGCGTGCGTGCATCCGCGTTAGGGGTTGATGGTCCAGCCGTACGGCATGACCTTCGACTCCCCCGGCACGCGGTTGAGCGCGGACTTGGCGAGCACCTCATGGAAGGTGACGCCCTGGAACTCCGGGGTGCGGACGCTCTGCACGAGGTTGCTCAGTCGGGCCAGCCCGGGGAGCGCATCGGCGCTCGCGTCGGACAGCCTCTGCGCGCTCCATCTCATGCGCCCATTCGAACACACATTCGAACGGAAGGCGAACGGGCGGCCGCTGATGTGGCGGCCGCCCGGCTCGTCAGTGCTGGAGCTCGAGGACCTCGGCGGTCTCCCGGATGATCTTCGGCGTCTTCTTCGGGTCGGACGCGACGAGGGTGCCGTAGTTCGGGATCATGCGGGTGAGGGGCTTCTTCCAGCCGGCGATGCAGTCGGGGAAGCAGCGCTCGAGGACGTCGAGCATGATCGGGACGGCCGTGGACGCGCCGGGCGATGCGCCGAGGAGGCCCGCGATGCTGCCGTCGGCCGCCGCGACGACCTCGGTGCCGAACTGCAGCACGCCGCCCTTCTCCGCGTCCTTCTTCATGACCTGGACGCGCTGGCCGGCCGTGACCTGGTACCAGTCCTTCGGGTCGGCCGTGGGCATGAACTCGCGGAGCGCGTCGAACTTCGTCTCCTTGGAGGCGAGGAGCTGGCTGACGAGGTACTTGATGAGGCTCATGTTGTCCTTCGCGACCGCGAGCATCGGGATGATGTTGTGCGGGCGGATCGACGCGAACAGGTCGAGCAGCGAGCCCTTCTTGAGGAACCGCGGGCTGAAGCCCGCGTAGGGCCCGAAGAGCAGCGAGGTCTCGCCGCCCACCACGCGGGTGTCGAGGTGCGGGACCGACATGGGCGGGGATCCGATGGCGGCCTTGCCGTAGACCTTCGCCCGGTGCTTCGCGACGATCTCGGGGTCGTCCGTGCGGAACCACTCGCCGCTGATGGGGAACCCGCCGAAGCCCTTGATCTCGGGGATGCCCGACTTCTGCAGGAGGGGCAGCGCGCCGCCGCCCGCGCCGATGAAGACGAACTTCGCATCCACCTCCACGGTCGAGCGGCCGACGTCGTTGCGGACGCGGAGGTGCCAGGTGCCGTCGGCGTTCTTCGACAGGCCGCGGACCTCGTGGTTGAGGTGCAGCGCCGCGCCGTGCTCCATGAGGTAGTCGACGAGCTTGTTAGTGAGCGCGCCGAAGTCGACGTCGGTGCCTCCCTCGAAGCGCGTGGCCGCGATGACCTCGTCCTTGTCGCGCTGGAGCACGAGGAGCGGGGCCCAGGAATGGATGACCGCGGGGTCCTCCGTGTACTCCATCGCGTCGAAGAGGGGATGCGCGCGCAGGGCGTCGAACCGACGGCGGAGGTACTCGGCGTTCTCCTTGCCGCGCACGAACGTCATGTGCGGCGTGGGGTTGATGAACTCCTTCGGCTCCGGCACGGCGCCCGCGGTGACGAGGTGGGCCCAGAACTGGCGGGAGAGCTGGAACTGCTCGTTGATGCGGGTGGCGGACCCGATCTCGATCTTCCCGTCCTTCTCCGGCGTGTAGTTCAGCTCGCAGAGGGCCGCATGGCCCGTGCCCGCGTTGTTCCACGGGTTGCTGGACTCCATGGCGACCTCGCCGAGCCGCTCGAAGATCTGGATGGTCCAGTCGGGTTCGAGCTGCTTGATGAGGGTGCCGAGCGTGGCGCTCATGATGCCCCCGCCGACGAGGACGACGTCTACCGATTCCGCTGTATCGCTCACCGGGCAAGTGTACGCCCGCTCCTCAGGGCCCCCTCGGGAGCGCGAGGAGTGGTACGGGCACCCTTCCGCTCCCCCGCCGGGGAGGGATCAGCGACGGGCCGCGACGACCTCGGCGATCTGCACGGCGTTCAGCGCGGCGCCCTTGCGGAGGTTGTCGTTGCTGATGAAGAAGGCGAGGCCGCGGCCCTCGGGCGCGCCCTCGTCGGCGCGGATCCGGCCGACGTAGCTGGGGTCGGTGCCGGCCGCCTGGAGCGGGGTGGGGATGTCGGACAGCTCGACGCCGGGCGCGGTCGAGAGCAGCTCGAGGGCGCGGGCGACGCTCAGCGGCGACGCGAACTCGGCGTTGACGGAGAGCGAGTGCCCGGTGAAGACGGGGACGCGGACGCACGTGCCGCTGACGAGGAGGTCGGGCAGCCCGAGGATCTTGCGGCTCTCGTTGCGGAGCTTCTTCTCCTCGTCGGTCTCGAACAGGCCGTCGTCGACGATGCTGCCGGCCAGCGGGATCACGTCGAAGGCGATGGGGCGCTGGTACACGGCGGGCTCGGCGAGCTCGACGGCGCGGCCGTCGTGGACGAGGCGGCGGAGGGCCTCGGGGCCCGCGGCGACGGCGGCCTCGGTCTGGCCCGCGAGCTCCTCGGCGCCGACGAGCCCGGATCCGGAGACGGCCTGGTACGTGCTGACGACGAGGCGGGTGAGCCCGGCCTCCTCGTGCAGCACCTTGAGCACGGGCATCGCGGCCATGGTGGTGCAGTTCGGGTTCGCGATGATGCCGCGGCGTGCGTCGGCGATGGCCTCGGGGTTGACCTCGGAGACGACGAGCGGGACATCGGGGTCCATGCGCCAGGCGCTCGAGTTGTCGATGACGAGCACGCCCGCCTCGGCGAAGCGGGGCGCCTGGGCGCGGGAGGTGGTGGCACCCGCGGAGAAGAGCGCGATGTCGAGGCCCGTGGGGTCGGCGGTCGCGGCATCCTCGACGACGACGTCGCGGCCCGCGAAGGGGAGAGTCGTGCCGGCGGAGCGGGCCGAGGCGAAGAAGCGGATCTCCGCGATCGGGAACGCGCGCTCCTCGAGGAGGCGGCGCATGACCGCCCCGACCTGGCCGGTGGCGCCGACGACGCCGACGCGGAGGCCGGGGGTCTCCGGGGTGGTGGCGGCGGATCCGGCGGGTGCGGTCTCGGTCACGGGTGTCTCCTCCTGCGGTGCGCGGGCGTGCGGGTCGGGCGTTCGGATCGGGCCGGGCGGGTCAGCGGCCGGTGCCGGCGTGGACGACGGCGACGTCGTCCGCGTCGAGACCGAACGCGTGGTGGACCACGCGGACGGCCTCGTCGATGGTGTCGGCGCGCGTGACGACCGAGATGCGGATCTCGCTGGTCGAGATCATCTCGATGTTGATGCCGGCGTCGGACAGCGCGGTGAACAGCTGCGCCGAGACGCCCGCGTTGGTGCGCATGCCGGCGCCGACGAGCGCGAGCTTGCCGATCTGGTCGTCGTGCTGCAGCCCGGTGAAGCCGACCTCGTCCTTCTCGGCGGCGAGGACCGTGAGGACGCGCTGCGCGTCCGACTTCGGGAGGGTGAACGAGATGTCGGTGAGGCTCGTGGCGGCGGCCGACACGTTCTGCACGATCATGTCGATGTTGGCGCCGGTCTTGGCGACGATGGTGAAGATCTGCGCGGCCTTGCCCGGCACGTCGGGGACCCCGACCACCGTGACCTTGGCCTCGCTGAGGTCGGCGGCGACGCCGACGATGACGGGCTCTTCCACATTCTCTCCATCCGTGGGGTTGTAGACGATGGTGCCCTCGTTGTGCGTGAACGAGGAGCGGACGTGCAGCAGGACGCCGTGCCGGCGGGCGTACTCGACGGCGCGGATGTAGAGGACCTTGGCGCCGGACGCCGCGAGCTCGAGCATCTCCTCGCTCGTGATCCGGTCGATCTTGCGGGCCAGCGGGACGACGCGCGGGTCGGCCGTGAAGATGCCGTCGACGTCGGTGTAGATCTCGCAGACGTCGGCGCCGAGGGCCGCGGCGAGCGCGACCGCCGTGGTGTCGGATCCGCCGCGGCCGAGGGTGGTGATGTCGCCCGTGCCGCGGTTGAAGCCCTGGAAGCCGGCGACGATGGCGATCGCGCCCTCCCCGAGCGCATCGCGGACGCGGCCGGGGGTGACGTCGACGATGCGCGCGGCGCCGTGCTGCGCGTCGGTGATCATGCCGGCCTGGCTGCCCGTGAAGGAGCGGGCGTCGTAGCCCATGCTCTTGATGGCCATGGCGAGCAGCGCCATGGAGATGCGCTCGCCCGCGGTGAGGAGCATGTCGAGCTCGCGCGGCGCGGGGATGGGCGTGACCTCGTGGGCCAGGTCGAGCAGCTCGTCCGTCGAGTCGCCCATGGCCGAGACGGCGACGACCACGTCGTTGCCGGCCTTCCGCGTGGCGACGATGCGCTTCGCGACGCGCTTGATGCTCTCGGCATCGGCCACGGACGATCCGCCGAACTTCTGCACGATGAGGCTCACGGGCGACTCCTGGGGTTCGGGTGGGCGCGGGAGGCCCGGATGACGATTCTAGAGCGGGGCTCCCGGTGGGCCCGCCGTGTGACGGGCCGCGCCCGGCGGCCTGCCGCCGTGCTCACTCCCCCACGAGGCGCCGGCCCTCGAAGGCGCGGCCGAGGGTGACCTCGTCGGCGTACTCGAGGTCGCCGCCGACGGGGAGGCCGGAGGCGAGGCGCGTGACGCGGATGTCGAAGGTGGAGAGCAGCCGCGAGAGGTAGGTGGCGGTCGCCTCGCCCTCCAGGTTCGGATCGGTGGCGATGATGACCTCGGTGACCGTGGCGTCGGCGAGGCGCTGCATGAGCTGGCGGATGCGGAGGTCGTCCGGTCCGATGCCGTCGATGGGGCTGATGGCCCCGCCGAGCACATGGTAGAGCCCGCGGAACTCGCGCGTGCGCTCGATGGCGACGACGTCCTTGGCCTCCTCGACCACGCAGATGGTGGCGGGGCTGCGGCGGGGATCCCGGCAGATGCCGCAGGTCTCCTCCTCGCTGACGTTGCCGCAGATGGCGCAGAAGCGCACCTTGTCGCGGACGACGGTGAGCACCTCGGCCAGGCGCGAGACGTCGAACGTCTCGGTCTGGAGGATGTGGAACGCGATGCGCTGGGCGGACTTCGGGCCGATGCCCGGCAGGCGGCCGAGCTCGTCGATGAGCTCCTGGACGATTCCCTCGTACATGCGGCGCTAGTCCTGACCTGTGGGGCGGATGGTGGGGCGGGCCTTCCGCTCGATGGGCTTCTCCTCGATGAAGCTCGCCTGCAGGATCTCGCGGACGACGGACTCGCCGTAGCGCTGCGGCGCGGCGGCCGGAGGCGCGGCCTTGGCGGGGGCTGCGGGAGCGGTGTCCGGCCGTGAGGCGGGACCGGATGCGGCTGGCGGCTGCTGCGCGGGGGCGGATCGGGCGACGGGCGGGGCCGAGTCGGGAGACGCGCCGCCGGTGGCCCAGCCGGGCTCCGCGGGGCCGAACTCGTCGGGCTCGGGCTCCTCGAAGTCGGGGACGTGCGCGTCCGGCACCACCGAGGATCCGC
>NZ_JAAVCB010000017.1:0-74505 GCF_014802555.1 Clavibacter sp.
ATTACCGTGGGACATCGAGGCCTCCTGGCGATGGTTGAACTGAACAGCTCCATCAAGCCAGGAGGCCTCTTCACACGCCCCGAAGTGTCACCAACGTCATGGCCGAGTACAGCTAGCGGCCGAGCTTGGGGGCGAAGATGCGGGCGATGAGCCGGGCGACGATGTTCAGCGCCATGACGATGAGGATCAGCACGAGCGCGCCGGTCCACGCGCGGTCCACGTAGGCGAACGCGTCGCTGCCCTGGTCGGCGTACTGCCGGAAGACGAACACCGGCAGGGTCATCATCTGGTCCTCGAAGGGGTTGTAGTTCATGCTCTGCGTGAACCCGGCGACGATGAGGAGCGGTGCGGTCTCGCCGATGACGCGGGCGATCGCGAGCATCACGCCCGTGACGATGCCGGCGAGCGACGTGGGCAGCACGATCTTCATGATCGTCAGCCACTTCGGCACGCCGAGCGCGTAGGACGCCTCGCGGAGCTCGTTCGGCACCAGCTTGAGCATCTCCTCGGCGCTGCGCACGACCACGGGGATCATCAGCACCGAGAGAGCCAGCGCACCGCCGAAGCCCAGGCGGACGCCCGGGCCGAGGAAGATGACCAGCAGCGCGTAGGCGAAGAGGCCCGCGACGATCGACGGGATGCCCGTCATCACGTCGACGAAGAACGTGATGGCGCGGGCCAGGCGGCCGCGGCCGTACTCGGCGAGGTAGATGGCCGCCATCAGGCCCACGGGGATGGAGATCACCGCGGCGATGGCCGTGACGATCAGCGTGCCGATGATGGCGTGGAGGCCGCCCCCGCCCTCGCCCACCACGTTGCGGAGGCTCGAGTTGAAGAAGAGCGGGTCGAAGCGGGCGGAGCCGTTGGTGACGGCCGTGAACACGAGCGAGATCAGCGGGATGAGCGCGAGCACGAACGCGACGGTGACGAGGATCGTGATGACCCGGTCCTTCGCCTTCCGCTCGCCCTCCACGGCGAGCGAGAAGAGGAACAGCGCGATGCCGAAGAGGATCGTGCCGAACACCGCCGTGCCGACGACGTTGAAGTCGTCCGCGGCACCCGAGAGCTCGAGCACCAGGAAGATGGCCGCCATGACGAGCCAGGACACGACGAAGATCGCGGGGGCCGTGAAGCGGTGCAGCTTCCCGGCGGTGAGGGAGTTGGGCAGGGTGCTCGCGACGGGCCGCGTGCGGGAGGGGGCTGTGGTGGCCATCAATTCGCTCTGGAGAAGGCCTTGCGGCGGCTGATGATGTAGCGGGCCAGCATGTTGACGGCCAGCGTGATGACGAAGAGCATGAGGCCGGATGCGATGAGCTCGTTGATCTTGAGGCCGTACGCCTCAGGGAAGCTCAGCGCGATGTTCGCGGCGATGGTGTTCGAGTTCGTCGACTGGAACCACGCGAAGTTCACGA
Source organism: Clavibacter sp. (assembly GCF_014802555.1). NCBI lineage: Bacteria > Bacillati > Actinomycetota > Actinomycetes > Micrococcales > Microbacteriaceae > Clavibacter > Clavibacter sp. The sequence goes on from NZ_JAAVCB010000017.1 coordinate 1,413, forward strand.
CCGCGGCGGGGGAGAGGACGATCGCGACCGCCATCGTCTCGCCGAGGGCGCGGCCGAGGCCGAGCATGGAGGCCGAGATGATGCCGGGGCGACCGAACGGCAGCACGGCGGTCTGGATCATCTCCCAGCGCGTGGCGCCGAGGGCGAGCGCGGCCTCCTCGTGCAGCTTCGGCGTCTGGAGGAAGACCTCGCGGGAGAGGGCGGTGACGATGGGCAGGATCATGACGGCGAGGACGACCGCGACCGTGAAGATCGTGCGGCCGGTGCCCGAGACGGGGCCGGCGAAGAGCGGGAACCACCCGAACGTGTCGGTGAGGAAGACGTAGAACGGCTGCAGGAACTTCGCCAGCACCGCGATGCCCCAGAGCCCGAAGACGACCGAAGGCACGGCGGCCAGCAGGTCGATGATGTACCCCAGGCCCTGCGCCAGGCGGCGGGGCGCGTAGTGCGAGATGAAGAGCGCGATGCCGATGGCGACGGGCACGGCCATGAGCATGGCGAGCGCCGCGGCGTAGACGGTGCCGAACATGAGCGGCCCGACGTAGGCCCAGAAGCCCCCGCCGCCGGAGACCTCGGCAGGGGGCGCCGTGAGGGCGGGGATGCTCTGCACGATGAGGAACAGCGCCACGGCCGCGAGGATCACGAGGATCAGCGTCCCGGACCCCCGGGAGAGGCCGGAGAAGACGCGGTCGCCGACGCGGGCCTTGGGCTTCGCGTCCTGGGAGCTGCGGCGAGCTGCGGGGGCGGCGGCGACGTCGCGCGGCCGATCGGACTCGGGAGCCTGGGGAGGCTGCGGGGCGGCGGTCGTCATGGGGCGGGTTCCCTACGGTCTGGATGGTGGGGCTTCGGGCGGCGGGCCGCCCGTGGGGACGCCCCCTGACCCGCGCTGGCGCGGATCAGGGGGCGGACGGGGAGTGCTACTTGATCGACTCGACCGCGGTCTTCACCTGAGCGGCGACCGTGTCGGAGAGCGGCGCGGCGCCGGCCTTCTCGGCGGCGAGCGCCTGGCCCTCGGTGCTGGTCACGTAGCCGAGGTAGGCCTTGACGAGCTCGCCGACTGCCGGCTCCTTGTACTCCTGGCAGGCGATGAGGTAGCTGACGAGGACGATCGGGTAGACACCCGACTCGGTGGTGGAGTAGTCGATGTCGAAGACGACGTCGTTCGCCTCGCGGCCCTCGGCCTCGGGCGACGCCTCGACGACGGCGGCTGCGGCCTCGGGCGAGTAGCCGACGAACTCGTCGCCGACCTTGATCTTCGCGACGCCGAGGGTGCCGGCCTTGGACGCGTCGGCGTAGCCGATGATGTTGCTTCCACCCTTGACGGCGTCGACGACGCCGGTCGTGCCCTGGGCCGCCTCGCCGCCCTGGTAGGGCCAGACGCCCTTGGGCTCCGCGTCCCAGACGTCCTTCGCGGTGGTGTTGAGGTACTTCGCGAAGTTCTCGGTGGTGCCCGAGTCGTCCGAGCGGTGCACGGCGGTGATGCCGGCGTCGGGCAGCGTGGCGTCGGGGTTGAGCGCGACGATGGCCGGGTCGTTCCACTTCGTGATGGTGCCCTTGAAGATGCCCGCGGTGGTGGCGGCGTCGAGGTTCAGGTCCTTCACGCCCTCGACCTGGAAGATCAGCGCGATGGGGGAGATGTACGCGGGGAGGTCGATCGGCTTGACGCCGTCGGCGCACTGGCCGAACGTCTTCGTGAGCTCGTCGGTCTTGAGCGCGCGGTCGGAGCCGGCGAAGGCGGCGTTCTGGCCGCCGGCCATGAACGCCTCGCGCCCGGCGCCGGAACCCTCGCCCGCGTAGGTGACGGTGACGTCGGGGTTGGCGGTCTGGAACGCGGCGTTCCATGCCTCCTGGGCGGCGCCCTGGGAGGTGGCGCCGATGCCGTTGAGCGTGCCGGACAGGGTGGACGCGGATGCGTCGCCGCCCTCGGCGGGGGCCTCGTTGGAGGCGCAGGAGGAGAGTGCGAGTGCGGTGACGGCGGCGAGCGCTGCTGCGCTGCTGAGACGCGAGATCTTCACGTGATGGAGCCTTCCGGGTATTTCTTGCTGTGAGGAGGCAGGTGCATGCCCCTCGACGAAGCTATGTCGGGCCATTGACAGGATCGGCCGGAATCGGTGAACGGGAGGTGAACAGACCGCGCGGATGGGCTCGGGCTCAGGACTTCGGGCGCATATTGGTCGGTCGCGGGTCGTGCAGGGGCACGACGATCCGCGGCCCCCGTCAGGCCGACGGCCCGTACGTCTCCACGGCGAGGATCCCCGCCTCCGGATCCGACGCCGACAGGTGCACCACCGAGAACTCGGCGGGCGAGAGCATCCCCGCCCGCGGCATGCGGCTCGCGCTGGGCGTCGCGGTGGCGAGCGCGATCTCGTGCAGGATCTCCGGCAGGACCGGGCTGTGGCTGCAGAGCACCGCGCTGCGGGCCTTGCGCACGCGCTTCGCGACGGTCTCGCGCACGGATCCGCCGTCGATCTCGTACGCGTCCTGGCTGATCCCGGCGTTCTCCTTCACCCGGCGACCGAGGGCCTCCGCGAGGGGCGCGACCGTCTGCAGGCAGCGCTCGGCCGTGCTGCTCGTGACGACCCGCGGCCCGAAGGCGAGCAGCGTCGGGACGATCGCCCGTGCCTGGTCGCGCCCGCGGGCGCTGAGCGGCCGACCCCCGTCGGGACCGTCCCACTCGTACGGCTGCACGGCGTGCCCGTGGCGCAGGGCGATGAGGGCGAACGACCGGTGCGAGCCCGTCTCCACGAGCCCGGCGAAGAGGTCGAGGATCTGCACCTCGCCCGGGTAGTCGAGGCGCTTGCGCGCGTTGGGGATGGAGATCCACTCGACGCTCTCGACCTCGTCGTCCGGCTCGAACCGGCCGGCCTCGACCATGGCGTCCGTGGCCTCGGCGGCCCAGTAGCTGACCGACTTGCGGCGGCCGCCGGAGATGCCGTACTCGATGGCGCCGAGCGGCACGCCGAGCGCGACCCGGAGCCCCGTCTCCTCGTGCACCTCGCGGACGGCGGTCTGCGGGAGCGTCTCGCCGGGATCCACCTTGCCCTTGGGCAGGCTGGTGTCGCGGCGGCGCGTGCGGTGGATGATGAGCACCCGGATCCGCCCCTCGACCACGCGCCAGACGACGGCGCCGGCGGCGAAGACGGAGGGAGCGGGGGTCACGTCGTCCACGCTAGCGGGGACGCTGCGAGCGGTGCCGCGCTCAGCGGAGCACGCGTCGCTTGCGCTTGGTCACGATGCCCATGACCGCGGTCTGCAGGTCCTCCAGCGTGGTACCGTCCGCGCCCTTGTTGCGGCGCGTCCACTCGCCGTCGGAGTCGAGGATCCACGCGGAGGTCGTGTCGGCCATGGCGCGGTCGAACAGGTCCTCGATCTCCTGCAGGTGCGCGGGATCCACGAGCCGCACGAGCGCCTCGACGCGGCGGTCGAGGTTGCGGTGCATCATGTCGGCGCTGCCGATGAAGGCGGCCTGGTCGCCGTCGTTGACGAACGAGAACACGCGGCTGTGCTCGAGGTAGCGGCCGAGGATCGACCGCACCTCGATGTTCTCGCTGAGACCCGGCTGCCCCGGCGTGAGCGAGCAGATGCCGCGCACCCAGACCTGCACGGGCACGCCCGCGTTGCTGGCCCGGTACAGCGCGTCGATGATCTTCTCGTCGACGATGGAGTTGACCTTGATGCGGATGCCGCTCGGCTTGCCGTCGAGCGCGTTCTGCGTCTCCACGGCGATGCGCTTGAGAAGGCCCTTGCGCAGGTGCAGCGGCGCCACGAGCAGGCGCTTGAACTTCTTCTCGATGCCGTAGCCGGAGAGCTCGTTGAACAGGCGCGTGAGGTCCTTGCCCACGACGTCGTCCGCGGTGAGGAGCCCGAGGTCCTCGTAGATGCGGCTCGTCTTGGGGTTGTAGTTGCCCGTGCCGATGTGGCTGTAGTGCCGGAGCACGCCGCCCTTCTCCTGGCGGATGACGAGCGCGAGCTTGCAGTGCGTCTTGAGCCCGGCGACGCCGTAGACGACGTGCACGCCGGCCTTCTCGAGCTTGCGGGCCCACGTGATGTTGGCCTGCTCGTCGAAGCGGGCCTTGATCTCCACCAGGGCCAGCACCTGCTTGCCCGCCTCGGCCGCGTCGATGAGCGCCTCGACGATGGGGCTGTCGCCGCTCGTGCGGTAGAGCGTCTGCTTGATGGCGAGCACGTGCGGATCCGCCGCCGCCTGCTCGAGGAACGCCTGCACGCTCGTGGTGAAGGACTCGTAGGGGTGGTGCAGCAGGATGTCCTGCTGCGCGATGGAGCGGAAGATGTCGGCGCGCGAGTTGTCCTCGGCCGGCTTCAGGGCGACCGCCGTCGTGGGCACGTTGTTCGGGTAGTGCAGCGCCGGCCGGTCGAGCTTGGCGAGGTCGAACAGGCCGCCGAGGTCGAGCGGGGAGGGGAGCGTGAACACCTCCTGCTCGGTGATGTCGAGCTCGCGCATGAGGAGGTCGAGCGTGACCGCGTCCATGTCGTCCGAGATCTCGAGGCGGATGGGCGGGCCGAACCGGCGGCGCAGCAGCTCCTTCTCGAGGGCCTGGATGAGGTTCTCGGTCTCGTCCTCCTCGATCTGCACGTCCTCGTTGCGCGTGACGCGGAACACGTGGTGCTCGACGATCTCCATGCCGGGGAACAGCGTCTGCAGCTGGTTCGCGATGAGGTCCTCGAGCGCGATGAAGTCGATGGGGCCGGACCGCGTGTCGGGCGTGAGCGGCATGAAGCGCGGCAGCATCTGCGGCACCTTGATGCGCGCGAACTCCTGGCGGTTCGTCTTCGGGTTGCGGATGCGCACCGAGAGGTTGAGCGACAGGCCGGAGATGTAGGGGAACGGGTGGGCGGGATCCACCGCGAGCGGCATGAGCACGGGGAACACCTGCTCGGAGAAGAGCTCGTGCAGGCGGTCCTGCTGCGCCTCGTCGAGCGAGTCCCAGCGCACGATGCGGATGCCGTGCTCCTCGAGCGCCGGACGGACGCTGTCGTTGAAGGCGGCCGCGTGACGGACCTGCAGGCGGTAGGCGGTCTCATTGATCGCGGAGAGCACCTCGGCCGGCGTGCGGCCGATGTTCGTGGGGACGGCGAGGCCCGTGGCGATGCGGCGCTTGAGGCCGGCGACGCGGACCATGAAGAACTCGTCGAGGTTGCTCGCGAAGATGGCGAGGAAGTTGGCGCGCTCGAGGACGGGCAGCTCGGGATCCTCCGCCAGCTCCAGCACCCGGCGGTTGAACGCCAGCCAGCTCAGCTCGCGGTCGAGGAAGCGCCCCTCCGGGAGGGTCCCGTCGTCCTCGAGGAGCTCATCCTCGTCGTCGAAGTCGTCCAGGGATTCGGCGACCGCCTTCGCATCGCCGATGTACGTCTCGCTGTCCATCCGCCCATCATGGCATCGCGGTGCGCGCTCCGGCCTCCGCCAGGTGAACGCAGGGTGAACCGCATCGGGGCAGCGCCGGGGGAGGCGCGGGGATCAGGCGCGGCGGTACTGGACGTCGACCGCGGCGTCGCGGAAGGCGGCCCGTCGGTACAGCGCGAGCGCCGGGGTGTTGTCCGCCTCGACGTAGAGGTCGACCTCGTCGTGGCCGCGCTCGGCGAGCAGGTCGAGGCCGGCCGCGAGGAGCGCGGATCCGAGTCCGCGGGCGGCCCGGTCGGGATCCACGCCCAGCACGTACACCTCCGCCTGGCCGCCATCGACCTTGAGCCAGTGGAAGCCGGCGAGCCGGCCGTCCGCGTCACGGGCGAGGAGCAGCGATGCCGGGTCGAACCACGCCTCGGCGACGCGGTCGTCGAGGTCGCCGCGGGTCATGCGGCCCTGCTCGGGGTGGCTGGCGAAGGCGCGCGCGTTCAGCGCGACCCAGTCGTCGGCGTCGTCTGCGGTGAAGGAGGAGAGCGCGACGCCCGCGGGCATCTGGCGTTCGCCGAGGCCCGTGCGCGCCTCGGCGACCGACGCGCGCAGCTGCAGGAGCTCGCGGGCCCGGTCGAGGCCGGTCGCGTCGGCGAGGGCGCGGGCCGCGGGGTGGTCGCCGTGCGCCCACACCGAGACGGGGGAGCCCGCGGCCTCCGCGAGCACGGCGTCGAGGAGCGCGCGGCCGACGCCCCGGCGGCGGTGGGCCGGATCCACGACGAGCTCGGCCTCGATCCCGGCATCGCCGTGCGCGACCACGGCCGCGCCGAGCGGGTCGTCGTCCGTGCCGTGGGCGAGGAGGAGGGTCGGGCCGCCGTCCGCGCCGAGCGTGAGGCGGGTCTGCTCGTTGAAGGGGGCGACGCCGTCGTCCGCGCGTGCGCGGTCGGCGAGCGCGAGGATCCCGCGGACGGCGTCGGGGGCGGGCTCGACATGGGCGACGCGCGGAGCGTCAGGCTCCGGCGGGGGCGGGAACGCGCTCACTGTCCTCCTCGTACACGTTGAAGCGGTAGCCGACGTTGCGCACGGTGCCGATGAGCGACTCGAGGTCGCCGAGCTTGGCCCGCAGGCGCCGCACGTGCACGTCGACCGTGCGGGTGCCGCCGAAGTAGTCGTAGCCCCACACCTCGCTGAGCAGCTGCTCGCGCGTGAAGACCCGCGACGGGTGGCTCGCGAAGAAGCGCAGCAGCTCGAACTCCTTGAACGTGAGGTCGAGCGGCTTGCCGTGCACCTTGGCGGAGTAGCTGGCCTCGTCGATGACCACGCCGGACGCCTGGATCTTGCTGCCCGTGTGCTCGAGGGCCGCGCGGCCGATGACGAGGCGCACGCGCGCGTCGACCTCGGCGGGGCCGGCCGAGTCGAGGATCACGTCGGTCGCGCCCCAGTCGGCGCTCACCGCCGTGAGGCCGCCCTCGGTGAGCACGAGGATGAGCGGCGTGCCGCCGCCCGTGGTGGTGAGGATCTTGCAGAGCGACTTGGCGCTGGCGAGGTCGCGACGGGCGTCGACCAGGACGAGGTCGGCCGCGGGGGCGTTCACCAGGCTCGCGGCATCGGCCTGGATGTGCCGCGTTCGGTGGCTGAGGAGCCCGAGCGCCGGGAGCACGTCGGTGTCCGCGGACGAGGTCAGGATCAACAGCTGGGCCACAGGGATCCTCCATGGATGAATTGCCCCCATGATACGTGGGGCAGGATTGCGGGGTGACCTCCCCCCTGCGCAGCCTCGTCCCCGTCTGGCTGGCCGCCGCCGTCGGCGCGGTCGTGGTGGCGATCGCGGTCGGCCCCGACGCGGCACCACGGTGGTTCCCGCTCGTGCTCGCCGTATGCGTCATCGCGACCTTCGTGATCCAGCTGGCGCTGCCCCGCAAGACCGGCTTCGTCGACCGCGCCGTCGGCAGCGTCGTCGGCGCCGTGCTCGTGCTCGCGGTCGCCACGGCCGTCGTGCTCCTGGTGCCCGTCGCCGCGTAGACCGGCCGGCCGGATCGGCCCGCCCGTGGGGTAGATTGAGGCCATGTCGTCGCTGCTTGCTCTGGAACTCTTCTTCACCGGACTGCTGGTCCTGGCGAGCCTCTCCATCGGCTGGGTGTCGCTCGTCGTGGTCTACAACCTCTTCCGCGGCCAGCGCTGACCGCGCGCCGCATGATCGAGATCCCGACCGGCCTGCCCGCCGAGCTCGTCCCCCTGTCTTGGCTCCTCGGCGTCTGGGAGGGCTCCGGCGTCGTCGAGTACGCCGTCGGCGACGAGACGGTCCGCCGCGAGTTCGGCCAGCGCATCAGCTTCAGCCACGACGGACTGCCGCACCTCAACTACTCCTCGTACGCGTGGATCGAGGGCGATGACGGCCCGGTGCCGTTCGTCACCGAGACCGGCTACTGGCGGCTGCGGCGCCGCGTCACCGACGGCGACCCGGGCCCGGCGATGCTGCCGCCCACCGACGAGCGCCCGTTCACCACGGCCGAGGAGGTCGAGACGCTCTGCAACGCGGACGGCGGCTTCGATGTCGAGGTCGCGCTCGTCCACCCCGGCGGAGTCAGCGAGCTCTACGTGGGACAGGTGAAGAGCGCGCGCATCGACCTCGCGACCGACGCGGTCCTGCGCACCGAGGGAGCGAAGTCGTACACGGGCGCGACCCGGCTCTACGGGTTCGTCGAGCGCGACCTGCTCTGGGCGTGGGACATCGCGGCGCTCGGCCAGCCGCTGCGCACGCACGCCTCCGGGCGGGTGTCGCATGTCGACTGAGCCGGATCCCGCCGTCGCCCGCTCGCCCTTCCTCGACCTGCCCGGCGCCGTCGCCGCGGATGGACCGGACGCCGGCGTGCCCGCGCACCTCGGATCCCTCGTGCAGGAGCAGCGTGCGCTCGCCGCGGGCACGGCGATAGTCGACCTGTCGCACCGCGCCGTCCTCTCCGTGACGGGGGAGGACCGGCTGACCTGGCTCGACTCCATCACCAGCCAGTCGCTCCGCGGCCTCGCGCCCGGCGACTCCGCCGAGACGCTCTTCCTCGACCAGAACGGCCGCCTCGAGCATGCGGTCGGTGTGCTCGACGACGGCGTCAGCACGTGGCTCCTGCTGGGTGCAGGAGATGCGGCGTCCCTGCTCGCCTACCTGCAGCGGATGCGCTTCATGCTCCGGGTCGAGCCCGCGGATCGCACGGCCGAGATGGCCGTCATCGGCACGCTGGGCGAGCCCGACCTCCCTGTCGCGGCCCCTGCCGGCGTGCCGCTCGTGTGGCGGGATCCGTGGGCGCACGTCGTCCCCGGCGGCCACCAGTACGCGGCGGCCGCGTCGCACCCGGGCGAGGGCTGGACGTGGAGCGAGCGCCTCGTGCCGCGCTCCGAGCTGCCGGGCGTCGCCGCGCGGGCCGCGTCCGGCGACCTTCCGGTCGCGGGCGTCCTCGCGGCGGAGGCCCTGCGGATCGCCGCGTGGCGCCCGCGCTTCGCGACCGAGGTCGACGACCGCACCATCCCGCACGAGCTCGACTGGCTGCGGAGCGCCGTGCACCTCAGCAAGGGCTGCTACCGCGGCCAGGAGACGGTCGCCAAAGTGCACAACCTCGGCCGACCGCCGCGCCGCCTCGTCCTGCTGCAGCTCGACGGGTCGGACGCGGTGCTGCCCGGCGCCGGATCCGAGGTGCGGCTCCCCGCCGCCGACGACGGCGCCCCGGGCGAGGTCGTCGGATCCGTCACCTCAAGCGCGCTGCACCACGAGCTCGGCCCGGTCGCGCTCGCGGTCGTGCGCCGCAACGTCGATCCCGCCCTCCAGCTCGAGGTCGTCGCCGACGACGTGCGCGTGCAGGCCATGCAGGACGTGATCGTGCCCACCGACGCCGGCCGATCCGCCGACGTCCCCCGCCTCCCTCGGCTCGGTGCGGTCCGCCGCTGAGCGCGCGCGGGAGCGCTCGGCCCGTGCCGCCCGCACCCTGAGGCACCGGGCGGATCCGCGCGCCGCGCTCCTGCGCCTGTGGGGATCCGCGCCCGCCGCCCTGCAGATCGCCATCGCCGCGACGGGCGGCTGGGCCTTCGCGCACCACGTGCTCGGCCACGACACCCCGCTCCTCGCGACCACCGTCACCATCACGAGCCTCGGCTTCGTCCGCGACGCCCGGCCGGTCCGGGTGCTCGAGACCGCCATCGGCATGACCGTCGGGATCACGCTCAGCGAGGTGCTCCTGCTCGGCATCGGGCGCGGTGCCTGGCAGCTGTTCGTCATCATCCTGGCGACGCTGCTCGTGGCGCGGTTGCTGTCGTCGAACGCCGCGTTCGCTGTCGCCGCCGGGGTGCAGGCCGTGCTCGTCGCCCTCCTGCCCGCGCCGCCGGGCGGGGTGTTCGTGCGCAGCGTGGACGGGCTCGTGGGCGGGGCGGTGGCGCTGCTCGCCACCGCGCTCATCCCGCGGGATCCGCGCAGGCAGGCCCTCCGCGAGGCCCGCCGCGTGTTCTCCGAGTGCTCGTACGCGCTCACCTCGCTCGTCACGGCGCTGCGGCTCGGCGACGCGACCGCCGCCGACCGCGCGCTCGACCGGCTCCGGCGCACGCAGCCGCTCATCGACGCGTGGAGCGCCGCGGCCGACTCGGCCCTCTCCATCGCGCGGATCTCGCCGTTCCTCCGCCGCCACGTGCCGGAGCTGCGCGAGCAGCGGCGCGTGCTCGACGGCATGGACCTCGCGGTGCGGAACCTGCGCGTGATCTCGCGGCGCATCGACTTCCTGGTCGTCGACGGGGTCCGCCGGCCGATGCTCGCGGAGCTGCTCGCGACCGTCTCGAACGGCGTGAACCTCCTCGGCCAGAGCCTCGCGGATCCGTCGGCCGCGCCCCTCGCCCAGCAGAACCTCGTGCTCGTGGCGGTGCGGCTGGATCCGCGCGAGCTCATCCCCGGCGCCCCCGTCGGCGAGGTGATGCTCGTGATGCTCCTCCGCCCCCTGCTCGTCGACCTCCAGGTCGCGTCGGGCATCGACGCGGACACGGCTCGACGGGCGCTGCCGGAGGTCTGAGCCGCGCTGCCGCTGCGGGTGTGCACAGACGGGCAGTCGGACGTCCGCCGGACGGTACGGTCACCCCGGTCACCCCGGTCACCCCGATCACCCCGATCACCCCGATCGCAGGTACGCCGTCCGCGCGGACTCCTCCGTGCCGACGCCCCGCGCGCCGCTCGTGCGTCGTGACGACCCTCCGACAGCGCGGCGGGCACCTCCCTCCACGCCCCGCCGGACACGACAGGACACCATGCGCATCACGAGACCCACGATCATCTGCACGCTGGCGGTGGTCGCGCTCGCCGCGGCCATGGCCGCCCCCGCCCCCGCCCAGGCGGCGGCCGCGCCGTACCGCGTCGAGGCCGCGGCGCCCAAGGGCCAGGTCGCCGTGGAGGAGGTCACGGTCGTCCTCGTCGACCCGCAGGGCGTCGCGCCGGACTACACGCGGGAGGACGTCGCGTCGAACCTCGCCAAGGTCGACGCGTACTACGCGAACGAGACCGGCGGCCGCGTGCGCGTCCACGCCACCTCGATCAGCGACTGGCAGGTCCCCGACGACCCGGGCGTGCGATGCGACGACTTCGCCTCGGTGAACGCGTTCGCTCAGCGGTACTCGGGCTTCACCCCCGGACCGGACGCGCACCTCATGGCGATGGTGCCGCACGACGACGCATGCGCGCAGTTCTCCAACGGGTCGGAGGGCGAGGGCGTGAACGACGGCGGGTTCGTGTTCATCGGACAGGACCTCCCCACCACCCTCGCGCACGAGCTCGGCCACAACATGTCGCTGTTCCACGCGTCGTCGGTGCGGTGCTCCGACTCGTGGGACTACGACGAGCGCGCCATGCCCGCCTCCTGCACGCGATCGGAGTACGGGAACGACGCCGACCTGATGGGCAACGCGTACACGTTCCTGCCGTTCACCGCGGGGACGCTCGACCGGCTCGGGCTCATCTCGCACCGCGTCGTGCCCACGTGCGGAGCCACCAGGCGCATCGACATCCAGACCATGTCGAGCGGCTTCGACGCGCAGCGGATCGTCTCCTGGGCGGACCCGGAGGATCCGTCGGTGAGCTGGTTCGTGCAGTACCGGGACGTCGTCGACGGGCAGGAGTACGCGGCCGTCGACGACTCGCCGTACGCGGACAGGGACATCCGGCCGTCGGGCGTGCAGCTGTCGCGCACCGATCCGCTGTACCCGGAGGCCACGTCCATCGCCGTCCGGCCGGGCGACACGTCGGTGACGGCCCAGCGGCTCGTGCCGGGCGACGAGGCGGACCTGCGGCACGGCATGTCGGTGAGCGTCGTGGGCATGGACGAGGACGCGCACCTCGCGACGGTCGACGTGACCGTGCCCTGCGGCGCCGGCGGCCGGACGGTCGAGCCGACGCGGTCCGATGCGCGGTCGATCCCCTCCGGCGCCATCATGCAGCAGGCGCCGGGCATGCCGTCGATGCTGGGCGAGCCGTCAGGGCGGCCGGGCGCGGCGGCGATGCCGGGCATGCCCGCGATGCCCGCGATGCCGGGCATGTCCGCGATGTCGGACATCGATCACGCCGCCATGGGCATGCAGCCTCCGGGAGCGGCCACCATCTCGGTCCCCGGACCCCGGTGGAACGTCGCGCGGATCCTCCGCGCCTCCTGACGCGACGGGATCGAGCGGCCCGACCGGCCCGACCTCGCCTCAGGGCCGGTCGGGCTGCGGCGCCACCGCCGACCACGGCACCGTCAGCTCCCCGAGCCGCCAGCGCGCGTGCCCGCCCTCGACGGGCACGCCCGCGTCGCGCATCCGCCGCACCGCGCCCAGCCACTGCTGCCGGGGACCGTAGACGCCGAGCGGCGCGCTGAGGATCCAGCTGCGGTCGAGGAGGGCGAGCACCTCGTGCACGCGCTCGCCGGGGACGTTGCGGTGGATGAGCGCCTTCGGCAGCCGCTCGGCGACGATCGAGGGCAGCTCCAGCCCCGCCAGGCGCAGCGAGACGGTGAGGCTGCGCGGCCCGTCCTCGCGCACGTCGACCCAGCTCGCGACCCGGCCGATCTCGTCGCACGTGCCCTCCACCACGGATCCGCCGGGGGCGAGCCGGGCCGCCATGCGCGCCCACGCCGCGGGCACGTCCGCCTCGTCGTACTGCCGCAGCACGTTGAAGGCGCGGATCACCGTGGCGCGCTCGCCGCCGGGCAGCGGCACCTCGAACCCGCCGCGGACGAAGGAGATCCGCTCCCGTGCGGAGGCATCGGGCCACGCGGCGAGCTGCTCGCGGGCGCGGGCGACGCGTCCCGGCTCGATCTCGATGCCCACGACGCGCACGTCGGGCCGCGTCGCGCGCAGCCGCCGGTGCATCTCGAGCGCCGTGATCCCGCTCGCGCCGTAGCCGAGGTCGACCACCAGCGGCGCGTCCGCGGTGCGCAGCGAGTCGAGGGTCGCGATCCACCTGTCCACGCGCCGGAGGCGGTTCGTGTTGGTCGTCCCGCGCGTCACGGAACCGACGGGGGAGGCGGGGACCGGCATGGGATCAGTCTCCCATCGCTCGATAGGCTGATCGCATGGCTGAACCCCGCACCCTCGTGCTGTTGCGTCACGGCAACAGCGACTGGAACCAGAAGAACCTGTTCACCGGATGGGTGGACGTCGAGCTGAGCGAGCAGGGTGTCGCGGAGGGGCAGCGCGCCGGCGAGCTCCTCGCCGAGTCCGGCATCCTCCCCGACGTACTGCACACCTCCGTCCTCATCCGCGCCATCGACACCGCCAACATCGCGCTCAAGCGCGCCGGCCGCTCGTGGATCCCCGTCCAGCGCACCTGGCGCCTCAACGAGCGCCACTACGGCGCGCTGCAGGGCAAGGACAAGGCCCAGACCCTCGCCGAGTACGGCCCCGAGCAGTTCGCCACCTGGCGCCGCTCGTTCGACGTGCCGCCGCCCCCCATCGCCGACGACGACGAGTACTCGCAGTCGGCCGACCCCCGCTACGCCGACCTCGGCGACACGCTGCCCCGCACCGAGTGTCTCAAGGACGTCATCGAGCGGATGCTGCCGTACTGGGAGTCCGACATCCAGCCCGACCTCGCCTCCGGCCGCACCGTGCTCGTCACGGCGCACGGCAACTCGCTGCGTGCGCTCGTCAAGCACCTCGACGGGATCTCCGACGCGGACATCGCGGAGCTCAACATCCCGACCGGCATCCCGCTCGTCTACCGCCTCGACGAGGACTTCCGCCCGATCGTCCCCGGCGGCGAGTACCTCGACCCGGAGGCCGCCGCCGCAGGCGCTGCGGCCGTGGCCGCGCAGGGCTCCAAGAAGTAGCCCTCCCGCCCGAACGGACGACGAGAGCCCGACCGGATCATCCGGTCGGGCTCTCGTCATCGCTGCGGGTCGTGGCCCGCCGCGGGATCAGGCGTCGGCCTGTACCCAGTCGCCGGTCGCGAGGTACTGCACGGTCTTCGCGATGGACACCGCGTGGTCGGCGAAGCGCTCGTGGTAGCGGCTGGCGAGCGTGGAGTCGACCGTGTCCACGGCCGCGCCCTTCCAGGTCTCGCCGAGCACCTTGTCGAAGACGCTGAGGTGCAGCTCGTCGATGCGGTCGTCGTCGTTGCGGATCTCCTCGGCGAGCTTCGCGTCCTCGGTCGTGAGGAGGTCCGTGAGCTTGCGGGCGATCGCCACGTCGAGCTGACCGAGCTCGAGGAACGTCGGGCGCAGCGACTTCGGGACCACCTTGTCCGGGAAGCGGTAGCGCGACAGCTGCGCGATGTGCTCGGCCAGGTCACCCATCCGCTCGAGCGACGCGCTGATGCGCAGCGCGCTGACGACGATGCGCAGGTCGCGCGCGACGGGCTGCTGGCGGGCGAGGATGTTGATCGCCAGTTCGTCGAGGCTCGTGGCGAGCTCGTCGATACGGCGGTCCTGCTCGATGACGGTCTCGGCGAGGCTGACGTTCGACTCGTTGAACGCGCGGGTCGCGTTCTCGATGGAGATGGCGACGAGCGCGGAGATCTCGATGAGACGCTCCTGGACCTCGTGGAGCTCCTGCTGGAACACTTCGCGCATGGGGGACGTCCTTTCAGGCCGCCCCGCTGCGAGGGGCGGGGTGGTTCTCGGGCAGAGCGGGCCCTGGTGGCGGGCCCACGTCCTCCGACTCTGGTCATGCGAGGTTAACGCACGGTGCCGACGAGCTGAATTCGCGGCCCCGTGGGGCCTCTGCGGCGGTCGGACGGCCGGGAGACCCCGATGCCGTCTCCTAGTGTGGGCGCATGGACACCGGTGCGTTGGTGCTCGTCTGCCTCCTCATCGGATTGGCGGTCGGCGCGGGATTCGTGTGGCTGCTGCACCACGCGGCGGACCGCGGCGACCGCGCCGTCGAGATCACGAACCCGGTGGTCCCCGACGGCGTCGACGAGGTGCTCGAGGCGCTCGAGTCGGCGGGCATCGTGCTCGACCCGTCCAACAACGTGATGAAGGCGTCGCCCGGCGCCATCTCCTCCGGCCTCGTCTTCCACCAAGCGCTCGTGCATCCCGAGCTCGTCACGATGGTCGACCGCGTGCGCCGATCCGGTGAGCCGCTGGCGGAGGAGGTGTCGCTCGCACGCGGGCCCTTCGGCGCTGCGGAGTTCCAGATGCACGTCCGCGTCGCCCGGCTCGGCACCCGCTATGTCCTGCTCCTCGCGCAGGACCGCACCGAGTCGCACCGGCTCGACCAGGTGCGCCGCGACTTCGTGGCGAACATCAGCCACGAGCTGAAGACGCCCATCGGCGCGGTCGGGCTCCTCGCGGAGGCGCTCGACTCCTGCGCCGACGACGCCGTCCAGGTGCGGCGGTTCGCGGCCCGGCTCACCACGGAGTCGGCCCGGCTGGCGCGCATCACGCAGGAGATCATCGAGCTGTCGCGGCTCGAGGCGGCCAACGCGCTGGAGAAGGCGGAGCCCGTCGACGTCGACCACGTGATCAGCGTCGCGCTCGACCAGGTGCGGCTCGGGGCGGAGCTCCGCGGGATCGAGCTCGCCCGGGGCAAGCGGTCGCGCTCCACCGTCTACGGCGACGAGGCCCTCCTCGTGGTCGCGGTCGCCAACCTCCTGAGCAACGCCGTGAACTACTCGCCCGACGGATCCCGCGTCGGCATCGGCGTCATGGTCGACGACGGCGCCGTCGAGGTCGTGGTCGCCGACCAGGGCATCGGCATCCCGGAGGACGAGCAGAGCCGGATCTTCGAGCGCTTCTTCCGCGTCGACCAGGCCCGCGCCCGCGACACCGGCGGCACGGGACTCGGGCTCAGCATCGTCAAGCACGTCGTGCAGAATCATGGCGGCGACGTACGTGTCTGGTCCCGTCCTGGCCGCGGCTCGACCTTCACCATCCGCCTCCCCGAGGCATCGCAGACCCCGGCGCTCGCCGGTACGGACATCGGAGAACCCACGTGACACGCATCATGCTCGTCGAGGACGAGGCGTCGCTCAGCGAGCCGCTCGCCTTCCTGCTCCAGCGCGAGGGATACGAGGTGGACGTCGTCGAGGACGGCCCCGCCGCGGTGGCCGCGTTCGAGAAGGACGGCACCGACCTCATCCTTCTCGACCTCATGCTCCCCGGCCTCCCCGGCACCGAGGTGTGCCGGGAGATCCGCACGCGCTCGGCCGTGCCGATCATCATGCTCACCGCCAAGGACTCCGAGGTGGACATCGTGGTGGGCCTCGAGCTGGGCGCCGACGACTACGTGACCAAGCCGTACTCGACGCGGGAGCTGCTGGCCCGGATCCGCGCGGTGCTCCGCCGCCGCGTCGAGGTCGACGACGAGCCGCTCAACGTGCTCGAGGTCGGCTCCGTGCGCATGGACGTGGAGCGGCACACGGTCGAGGTCGACGGCCGTGAGATCGCGATGCCGCTGAAGGAGTTCGAGCTGCTCGAGCTGCTGCTGCGGAACGCGGGGCGCGTCCTCACGCGCGGCCAGCTCATCGACCGGGTGTGGGGGTCCGACTACTTCGGCGACACCAAGACGCTCGACGTGCACATCAAGCGGATCCGCTCCAAGATCGAGCGCGAGCCGTCCGACCCCGTGCTCCTCGTGACCGTCCGCGGGCTGGGCTACCGCTTCGAGGCGTAGGCCGCCGACCGGCCGGCATGACAAAGGCCCCGTCCCCCTGGGGGGGGCGGCCTTCGTCGCGAGAGGCCGCGAGCGCGACCGGCGGACTAGTTCGTGCTGTCCTCGAGGCCCTCGTCGCCCTCGGTGGTGCCGGGCGTCGTGGTGACCTTCGTGTCCGGGGTGGAACCGGTCTCGCCGGGCACCAGGTTCGTGTACGTCTCCTGGTCGCCATTGAGCACGGGGACGTCCATCTCGACGCCCTCGGCGTCGCCGTACTGGATGTAGATCTTGGTGAGCGAGCCCGGCGTCGGGTCGACCGAGTCGAAGGTGATGCGCTGGGAGTCCTCGGCGCCGAACTTGGTGAGGCCGGGGGCCGCCGTGACGGTGCGCGTCTCGCGGTCCGCGCTGCCCTCGGTGAGCTCGTGCTGGAAGGCGACGCGCAGGCTGTCGCCGGAGTTGTTGACGAGCGTCACCACGAGGCTCGCGCCGGCCGACGATCCGCCCTCGGTGAGGAGGATCGCGTTGCGCACCTCGATGTCGCCGACCGTGGCGTCGAAGCCGTCACTCGGGAAGTAGGAGATCTGCGTGGCCTGGGGCGTGATGAACGTGCACGACGACGTGCCGACCGCGATCAGGGCCGCGAGGACGATGGGCGATGCGGTACGCGCTCTCACGGGACCCTCCGGTTGTCGCGCGGGCCGGCGCCGGGGCGTCCGGAGGCGTCCGCGCTGGATCAGCTGACCCGCTCAGCCTACGGGATCGGCTGGCGCGCGGCCGCCCGAGGGCGCGCGGGACCCGGCTGGTATCCTGGAGACCACGTCCACAGAACGGGGAACCCATTGCTCTTCGAGGTCGGCGAGACCGTCGTGTACCCGCATCACGGTGCCGCGACCATCATCGAGGTGAAGAAGCGCGTCATCCGGGGCGTGGAGAAGCTGTACCTCAAGCTCGACGTCAACCAGGGCGGCCTGCAGATCGAGGTGCCCGCGGAGAACGTCGACATGGTCGGTGTCCGCGACGTCATCGGGCGCGAGGGCGTGGAGAGCGTGTTCGCGGTGCTGCGCGCCGAGTTCACCGAGGAGCCCACCAACTGGTCGAGGCGCTACAAGGCGAACCTCGAGAAGCTCGCGTCGGGCGACGTGCTGAAGGTGGCCGAGGTCGTGCGCGACCTGTGGCGCCGCAACCAGGACCGCGGCCTGTCCGCCGGCGAGAAGAGCATGCTGCAGAAGGCGCGCGGCATCCTCGTGGGCGAGCTCGCTCTCGCGGAGAAGACGGACGAGGAGCACGCGTCCACGCTGCTCGACGAGGTCCTCGCCTCCTGAGGTCGTCGCCTCGTGACCCGTCCGCCGTGGGCGCACGTCGCCGCCGGTAGCCTGACGGCATGAGCCACGACCCCGTCGTCCCGTCCGCCTCCGTGCCCGCGGACGGTGCGCAGGACGGGCCCCGGCTCGGCGTCGTCGTCGTGGCCGCGGGCAGCGGCACGCGGCTCGGGGCCGGGATCCCGAAGGCGCTCGTCGAGGTCGGTGGGGCCACTCTGCTCGCCCGCTCCCTGGGATCGGTCCTCGGCCTGGCGGAGGAGGCGCACGTCGTGGTCGTCGCTCCGGAGACGCACCTGGCCGAGACGACCGCCGTCGTGGACGCCGTCGCGGGCGTGGCGCGGGGCTCCGTCGCGGTCGTCGTCGGGGGAGCCACCCGGCAGGGCTCGGTGGCGGCCGGCCTCGCCGCGCTCGCCGGATCCGTCGACACGGTCCTCGTGCACGACGCCGCCCGCGCGCTCACGCCCGCCGCCCTCTTCGCCGCCGTGGCCGTCGCCGTCCGCGCCGAGGGTGCAGGCATCGTCCCCGGCCTCCCCGTCACCGACACGGTCAAGCGCCTGGACCCGGACGGGGAGTGCCTCGGCACCGTCGACCGCAGCGACCTGGTCGGGGTCCAGACCCCTCAGGGCTTCCCGCGCGCCGCCCTCGACGCCGCGTACGCCCGCGCCGACGCTGAGCACACGGACGACGCCGCCCTGTTCCAGGCGTCGGGCGGCCGCGTCCGCGTGATCCCCGGCGACGCGCTCGCCTTCAAGGTCACCACCGCGTGGGACCTCCGGCGCGCGGAGGAGCTCGTCGCCCGGGATGCGGGCACCGGATCCGCCGCATCGCGCCTCCGCTCCGGCATCGGCACCGACGTGCATGCGACGGACGCGACCCAGCCGCTCTGGCTCGCCGGGCTGCACTGGCCGGGCCAGCCGGGTCTCGCCGGACACAGCGACGGCGACGCGGTCAGCCACGCGATGTGCGACGCGCTCCTCTCCGCCGCGGGCCTCGGGGACATCGGCGGCGTCTTCGGCACCGACGACCCCGAGCTCGACGGCGCGCACGGCGAGGTCTTCCTGCGGCGGACGGCGGAGCTCGTGCGCGGCGCGGGGTACCGCATCGTCAACGTGGCCGTGCAGGTCATGGCCGTCCGCCCCAAGCTGTCGCCGCGGCGGGCCGAGGCCGAGCGGATCCTCTCGGCCGCCGTGGGCGCGCCCGTCTCGCTCGCCGGCACCACCACGGACGGGCTCGGCTTCACGGGTCGCGGCGACGGCGTCGCGGCGGTCGCGACGGCCCTCGTCGAGCGCGTCTGACTGCGTCGTCGCCGGCGCCGTCGGGCGCCGTCCCCGCCCGTCATCCGGCGGGGGCGCGGATGCGCGCTGACTAGGATCTCTCTGTGACCCTGCGCCTCCATGACTCCCGGACGCAGTCCCTCCGGGACTTCGTGCCGCTCGTCGACGGCAGGGTCGGCATCTACGTCTGCGGTCCCACCGTGCAGTCGGCGCCGCACATCGGACACCTCCGGAGCGCGCTCGCGTACGACCAGCTGCGCCGATGGCTCGCGTACCGCGGGCTCGACGTCACGCTCGTCCGCAACGTGACGGATATCGACGACAAGGTGATCGACAACGCGCGCCGGGGCCAGGAGGCCGGCGGCACGGAGGAATGGTGGGCGCTCGCCTACCGCGTCGAGCTCGAGTTCTCCCGCGCGTACGCGGCCCTCGGGATCCTCCCGCCGAGCTACGAGCCCCGCGCCACCGCGAGCATCGGCGAGATGCAGGCCATCATCGGGCGCCTCGTCGAGCGCGGGCACGCGTACCCGGCCGACGACGGATCCGGCGACGTCTACTTCGACACCGCGTCCTGGCCCGAGTACGGCGAGCTGACCCGCCAGCGCGCCGCCGACATGGAGGCCGCCGCCGACGCGGATCCGCGCGCCAAGCGCGACGTGCGCGACTTCGCCCTCTGGAAGGGCGCGAAGCCCGGTGAGCCCGCGAGCGCGTCGTGGCCGTCGCCGTGGGGCGCCGGCCGTCCGGGCTGGCACATCGAGTGCTCCGCGATGTCCACGCGCTACCTCGGCGCCGAGTTCGACATCCACGGCGGCGGCCTCGACCTCCGCTTCCCGCACCATGAGAACGAGCTCGCGCAGTCCCGCGCGGCGGGGGATCCGTTCGCGCGCTACTGGCTGCACAACGGGCTCGTCGCCGTCGCCGGCCAGAAGATGAGCAAGTCGCTCGGCAACTCGCTGTTCGCCGCCGACCTGCTCGCCTCGGCCCGGCCGGTCGTGGTCCGCTACTTCCTCGGATCCGCGCACTACCGCTCGACCCTCGAGTTCCACGACGGCGCGCTCGCCGAGGCCGAGGCGGCCCTCGACCGCATCGAGACCTTCCTCGACCGCAGCGCCCGCCGCCTCGCCGGCACGCGCTTCCAGGCCGAGCCCGCGGCGACGGACGGCGCGCCCGCCGCCGTGCCCGACGAGTTCGCCGAGGCGATGGACGACGACCTGAGCGTGCCGCAGGCCCTCGCCGTGCTGCATGACGCCGTGCGCGCGGGCAACGCCGCCCTCGATGCGGGCGACCTCCAGGAGGCCGCGTCGCTGCGCGCCGACGTCTCCGCGATGGTGGCCGTGCTCGGGATCGACCCGCTGGCCGACGAGTGGCGCACCGCGTCCGACCAGCCCGCGCGCCGTGCGCTGCAGGCGCTGGTCGAGCACCGCATCGCCGAGCGACAGACCGCGCGGGAGGCCAGGGACTTCGCCCTCGCCGACCGCATCAGACAGGAGCTGGCCGAGGCCGGCATCACGATAGAGGACTCGCCTGGCGGGTCGCATTGGAGCATCGATGGCGAATAAGCCCAGCCGCTCAGGCGCGGTACGGAAGACCAAGAAGGGCCCGCTCAAGGGATCCGGAGGGCAGGGCAGGCAGGCCCTCGAGGGCAAGAAGCCCACGCCCAAGGCCGAGGACCGGCCGTACCACCCCGCAGGCAAGCGCAAGCTCGCGAAGGACCGGTACGAGGCGGCGTCCGCGGGTGCCAACCGCGGCCGTGACGAGCGCGCCGAGCGCTCGGCCGCACCCCGATCCGCGGCGCCCCGCGCCCGCGCGACTGACCGCCCCGCCGGCGCCGACGCCCCGCGCGCCCGCCGCGCGAAGCAGCAGGACGAGTCCGAGGTCGTCACCGGCCGCAACTCGGTGGTCGAGGCGCTCCGGGCCAAGATCCCCGCGACCGCGCTCTACATCGCGTCGCGCATCGAGTACGACGACCGCGTCAAGGAGGTGCTGTCGCTCGCCACCGGGCGCGGGATCCCCGTGCTCGAGGTCATGCGCCCCGAGCTCGACCGCATCGCCGGCCACGACGCCGTGCACCAGGGCCTCGCGCTCAAGGTGCCGCCGTACGAGTACGCGGACGCGATCGAGCTGCTCGACAAGACCATCTCGCGCGGCCAGGTGCCGCTCATGGTCGCGCTCGACGGCATCACCGACCCGCGCAACCTCGGGGCGATCATCCGCTCGGTCGCCGCGTTCGGCGGCCACGGCGTGATCGTGCCGCAGCGCCGCTCGGTCGGCCTCACCGCCAGCGCGTGGAAGACGTCGGCCGGCGCCGCAGCGCGCACGCCCGTCGCCATGGCGTCGAACCTCACGCAGATGCTCAAGGCGCTCAAGCAGCGCGGCGTCTTCGTGGTCGGCCTCGACGGCGGCGGCGACATGTCGCTGCACGAGTTCACGCTCGCCGACCGGCCGATCGTGGTCGTCGTCGGATCCGAGGGCAAGGGCCTGTCTCGCCTCGTCACCGAGACCTGCGACACCATCGTCTCCATCCCGATCGGCGCATCCACCGAGTCGCTCAACGCCGGCATCGCCGCGAGCGTCACGCTCTACGAGATCGGCAAGCTGCGGGCCGCCGCGCGCCGGAAGTAGCACGTCGCACGCACAAAGGAGCCGGGACCCCATGGTCCCGGCTCCTTCGTCGTCGAGGCCGCAGGGGCCCGGCGGTCAGACCTTGGTGCGCCAGTCCTCCGCGGCCTCGGCCTCGGTGATCGGCACCTCCGACTCGTCCTCGATCACGCCGATCGACTCGGTCGGCGGGTCGATGACCGTCGCCTCGTCGCGGCGGTGCCGGAGGATGTCCTGCACGTACGCGGTCACGGCCTCGGCGAGCGGGATGTCGCGGTTCGTCTTCTGCGACATGTACCAGCGGTGCTCGAGCAGCTGGTGGAACACCTCGGCCGGCTCGAGCTTGCCGCGGAGGTCCCGGGGGATTGCCCGCACTACGGGCTCGAACACGCGCGCCAGCCACTCGTGCGCGACCATCTCCTCGTCGAGGTCCTGCTTGTCGGCCGCCGCGGTGTACGAGTCGAGGTCGTTCAGCAGCCGACGCGCCTGGTTCTCCTGCGCGTCCACGCCCGTGAGGCGCAGAAGTCGGCGCTGGTGGTGCCCGGCGTCGACGACCTTGGGCTGGATCCGCACCTGCGAGCCCTCCGCGGTCGTCCGGATCGCGAGCTCCTCGATGTCGAAGCCGAGGTCGTTGAGGCGGTCGACGCGCTCGTTGATGCGCCAGCGCTCCGAGGTGGGGAACTCCTCGCGGCCGGTGAGCTCCTTCCAGAGCGTGCGGTACTGCGCGACGATCCGCGTGCTCGTCTCGAGCGGGTCGAGGCCCTCCTCGATGCGCCCGCCGGCCTCGAGGTCCATGAGCTCGCCGGCGATGTTGACACGGGCGATCTCGAGGTCGTTCTCGCGCTGGCCGTTGGAGAGGCCGCCGTTGAAGAGCTTGCCGGTCTCCGCGTCCACGAGGTAGGCGGCGAACGCGCCCGCGTCCCGGCGGAAGAGCGTGTTCGAGAGCGAGACGTCACCCCAGAAGAAGCCGATCATGTGGAGCCGCACGAGCAGGACGGCCAGGGCGTCGACGAGGCGCGTCGCCGTGTCCGGCCGCAGCTGCTGCGAGAAGAGCGCCCGGTAGGGGAGCGAGAACTTGAGGTGCCGGGTGACGAGCACCGACTTGAGCGGGTCGCCGTCCTCGTCGGTGCGGTTCATGATCACGGCGACGGGCTCGACGCAGGGGATCTCGAGCCGCTGCAGCGTCCGCAGCATGTCGTACTCGCCGCGGGCCATCTCGTCCGTCGTCTCCTTGATGGCGATGACGTAGCCGGAGAGGTTCGCGAAGCGCACGAGGTGGCGGGAGATGCCCTTGGGGAGGGTCGCGATGGCCGAGGACGGCCACTCGTCGAGCGGCAGCTGCCAGGGCAGGTCGAGGAGCGCGGGGTCGACCGTCGCCGCGGTGATGTTCAGGGATCCGGCCATGCTGCGACCCTACCCGACCCCGGAAACGCTGCTGCCGCGGCCCCGGCGCTCCCGGCGAGGGGAGCGAAGGGGACCGCGGCAGCGGTGGTGGGACGGCTCGATCAGCCCGCGGCGACCGGCGCGTTGAGGCGGAGGCCGCTCTCGGCGTCGAAGGCGTGGAGGTGGCCGGGCTGCGGCGTGATGAAGACGGTGTCGCCGGCGTTCGGGTGCAGGCGGCCGTCGACGCGCGCGACGAGGTCGGTGCGCTTGCCCTCGATGTCGGTGTGGCCGTAGAGGTAGCCGTCCGCGCCGAGCTCCTCGACGAGGTCGACCGTGACCGAGAGGCCCTGGCCCTGCGAGGTGCTGACGACGACGTCCTCGGGACGCACGCCGATGGTGACCGCTCCGCCGGTGGCGTTGGTGAGGACGTCGCGCTCGACCGGCACCACGGCGGTGCCGAACTGCACGCCGCCGTCGACAACGTTCGCCGTGAAGAGGTTCATCGCGGGCGAGCCGATGAAGCCGGCGACGAAGACGTTCTGCGGCTTCTCGTACAGGTCGCGCGGCGTGCCGACCTGCTGGAGGACGCCGTCCTTGAGGACCGCGATGCGGTCGCCCATGGTGAGCGCCTCGGTCTGGTCGTGCGTGACGTAGACCGTGGTGACGCCGAGGCGGCGCTGGAGCGACGCGATTTGCGTGCGGGTCTGGACGCGGAGCTTGGCGTCGAGGTTCGACAGCGGCTCGTCCATGAGGAACACCTGGGGCTGGCGCACGATGGCGCGGCCCATGGCGACGCGCTGGCGCTGGCCGCCGGAGAGGGCCTTCGGCTTGCGGCTGAGGTACGGCTCGAGGTCGAGCAGCTTGGCTGCCTCGAGGACGCGGGTGGCGCGCTCGTCCTTGCCGACGCCGGCGATCTTGAGCGCGAAGCCCATGTTCTCGGCCACCGTCATGTGCGGGTACAACGCGTAGTTCTGGAAGACCATCGCGATGTCGCGGTCCTTCGGCGGGACGTCCGTGACGTTGCGGTCGCCGATGAAGATGTTGCCGTCGTTGACCTCCTCGAGGCCCGCGAGCATGCGGAGGGTGGTCGACTTGCCGCAGCCGGAGGGGCCGACGAGGACGAGGAACTCGCCGTCGGCGACCTCCAGGTCGATCTGGTCGACCGCGGGGCGCGTCGAGCCCGGGTAGAGGCGCGTGGCCTTGTCGAAAGTTACTGATGCCATTTCGGTGTTCTCCTTCACGGGCAGGTACGTGCCCGACGATCCGTGGTGATGGATGTGATGCATATGGCTCATCGCTGTGGGCGACGACGACCACCCGTTGAGTATTGCACGCGGGTCTGTGGGCGGGAAGCCCGGCATGATGCGGATCGGCGGCTATTCCCCACCCGAGGACGGGGTGTCGCGGGCCTGTATCGTCTCCTGCGGCGATGTACCCGCGCCCGCCGCGTCACCGCTTTCCCAGACTGGCCGCCTAGAGTCCTGAGGTCGTCCGGGAGCCCGCCCGCACCCGACTCCCATCCCTTGAGCGAGGATCCATGAGCGGCACGCCGCCCGCGCACGAACCGCACGGCGGTCACCGACGACGCCGCGAGGCCGCGCGCGAGAAGGCGCGGCTCAACCGGATGAAGCAGCGCCGCCGCGACGTCGTGGGCCGGTACGCGATCCGCGGCGGCATCGCCGCGGCCCTCGTCGCCGTGGTCGTCGTAGTCGGCCTCATCGTCGTCCAGGGCGCGCGGCCCGCGGGGCCCGGGCCCCAGAACATGGCGAGCGACGGCATCCTCATCGGCAAGGACCTCGCCGCGTCCCCCACGCAGGCCCTCGACCCCGAGCAGGATCCCGTGCCGACCGAGTCGCAGGCCGCGGGCGTCGCCCACATCCGCGTCTACGTCGACTACCTCTGCACCGCGTGCAAGGAGTTCCAGGACACGAACGGCGCGCAGATGGAAGGCTGGCTCCAGTCCGGCGCGGCCACCGTCGAGATCCACCCGGTGGCGATCCTCACCAGCAAGTCGCAGGCCTACTCGCTGCGAGCGGCCAACGCGGCCGCGTGCGTCGCCGACACCGCACCCGACGACTTCTGGGCCTTCAACTCGGCGCTGTTCGCCGAGCAGCCGGCCGAGCAGAGCACGGGCCTCAGCGACGACCGCATCGTCGAGCTCGCCGGGCAGGCGGGCGCCGGCTCGTCCGACGTCGCGAAGTGCATCTCCGACCAGCGGTTCCAGTCGTGGGTCAACGCCGCGACCGACCGCGTCCTGGACGGCGACATCCCCGACTCGAACGTCGACAAGGTGGTGGGCGCGCCGATCATCGTGGTGGGCGACCGCCAGTACACGGGCCAGCCCGACGACGCGAAGGCGTTCGCCGCGTTCGTGCTCCAGGCCGCCGGCCAGGACGCCACGACGACTCCCACGCCGACGCCCTCGCCCAGCGAGACGCCGACCACCGCGCCGTAGCGCGGCTCGTATGATGGGTCGACGGTCCGCGAGGTCCGTCGGCCGGCCTGGCGCAATTGGTAGCGCACCGCACTTGTAATGCGGCGGTTACGGGTTCGAGTCCCGTGGCCGGCTCTCGACGCCGCGCCTCACTCGAGGACGGTGATCATCCGCTCGCCGTCCACGGTCGGACGGGGTCCCTTGTCGTCGGCGACCGCATCGCCGACGTAGAGCCAGCCGAGCAGGTCCTCGCCGTCGCGCAGGCCGTGCATCCGTCGCACGGGTTCGCTGCGCGTCAGGCTGCCGGTGCGCCAGAACACGCCCCAGCCCTGCTCCTCGAGCAGGAGTGTGAGGGCGTGCGCGACACCGGCGGCGACCGCCTCCTGCTCCCACTCCGGCACCTTGCGGCTCGGGGTGCGGCACACCACGACGGCGACGAGGAGGCTCGCGCGATGGGTCTTCTTGCGGTGCTTGCCCGATCCGGGATCGCCCGCGGCCTCGTCCATCGCCGCGCCGAGGCGATCACGTGCTCCTCCGCGGATCTCGATGATCCGCCATGGCCGGAGCGCGCCGTGGTCCGCCAGCCGCGAGGTCGCTGCGACGAGCGGGACGAGCTCCTCGTGCGTCGGAGACGCGGCGCCCACGGACGAACGCGAGCGCCGACCGCGGAGCGCCTCCAGCACGGGTCGCTCGCGCGCGTGTGTGCCGGGCTCGGACGGGTCGGCGGTACCGCCCGCCCGATGCCGCGGCACGTCGGTCACTCCGCGGTGCGGAACGACATGGAGACCGAGTTCATGCAGAACCGGTCGCCGGTGGGCGTCTGCGGCGCGTCGTCGAAGACATGCCCGAGGTGCGATCCGCAGCGGGCGCAGACGACCTCGACGCGCTTCATGCCGAGGCTCGTGTCGGTGTACAGCTTGACGGCGTCGCTCTCCTTCGGCGCGTAGAAGCTCGGCCACCCGCAGTGGGAGTCGAACTTGGTGTCGCTCGTGAAGAGCTCGGCGCCGCAGGCCTTGCAGCCGTAGACGCCGGTGCGCTCCTCGTCCAGCAGCTCACCGGTCCAGGGGCGCTCGGTGGCCTGCTGGCGCAGCACCGCGTACTCCTCCGGGGAGAGCTCCTGGCGCCACTCGTCGTCGGTCTTCTCGATCTCGTAGGCCATGGTGCGGGTCCTTTCTCGCTGGTCGATCCTAGGGGCGGCATCCCAGCGCGCCTCCATGGTCAACCGCTCCGGGGCCTCGTCGATTCCTGCATCCGGGGGAAGATCCGGCCCGGCATGCGAGCGGATGAGAGGCGGCACCCGCCCTGCCGTCGAGCTGCGGGGACACTCCGGGGGCCTGCGCCAGGTGCTCAGCGAGGCGCACCTAGTATGTGGTGGATGTCGGGGAAGGAGCATGCCGTGGACCAGCGCGAGACCAGCCCCGCCACCGCTCCGACGACCGGGCCGCATCCCGCCGTCGAGCTCGACGCGCGCGACCGCGCCGTCCTCGACTTCGAGCGGGACTGGACGCGGCATGCCGGGGCGAAGGAGGAGGCCATCCGCCACACCTTCGGCCTCTCCGCCACGCGCTACTACCAGCTGCTCGGTTCGCTGCTCGAGACGCGCCAGGCCCTCGCCTACGACCCGCTGCTCGTGGGGCGCCTCCTGCGCCTCCGCGAGACGCGCGCCGCCGCGCGCGCGGCCCGCGCCCTGCCCACCGGTCTCCCGCATCGACCGACCGCACGCTGACCCCGCGCCCCACCGAGGAAACACGAGACCCGCATGCTCTCCCACGCTCCCGACCGCTTCGACGAGGTCCCCGGCGACCTGAGCCGCGTCGGCGCGCATCGCGCGCCCCGACCGCGCCACCACCGCCTCCGCGCCTTCGCCTGGGCGGCGCTCGCGACCGGCCTGCTCGTGGGCCTCGGTGTCGTCGGGCTCTTCGTCATCGACGACCGCGTCTCGTTCACCGACATCATCCCGAGCGGGGGATCCTCCGAGGAGGCGGCGCCCACGGAGGAGCCGACCGTCGCTCCCACCACCGTCCCCGGCATGGTCGTGACGGTCCTCAACGGCACGAGGACCTCGGGTCTGTCCGCCCGCGCGGCCACCATGCTCCAGTCGAGCGGCTGGGCGATCGGATCGCGCTTGAACGCCAGCTCCACCGACATCGCCACCACGACCGTCTACTACTACGACGCCGCGGACGAGGGCGCCGCTCGCGGCCTCGTCGCGCAGCTGGGCGTGGGCGAGGTCGCCCAGTCCGACCAGTTCCGACCGGCGGCGGGCGTGCCGGCCGCCCAGGCGTCGAAGCTCACGGCCGTGCTCGGCGCGGACTACGCAGCCAAGCGCTGAACCGCCTCCGCATCGGCCCCCGGCATTCGGCCGCCGCGCCCGTGCCCGTGGAGTAACCCGGCGGCGCAGCGTCCGCTCTGTCTATCGTGCTGCCTGGTCGCACGCCCGCCGCGTACCAGGTGCTGTGCGCCGTACGTCCCGAGGGCGTGGCGCGGGGCCGATGCAGGGCTCCGCGGTCGACCCGGGGGTGGCGGCACCGCGCTCCCGACACCGCGCATTCGCACATGGAGAAGCACATGGCCAACGGCACCGTGAAGTGGTTCAACGGGGAGAAGGGGTTCGGGTTCATCACCGTGGACGCCGTCGAGGGCGGTCCTGCCCAGCAGGACGTCTTCGTCCACTACTCGGCGATCGAGATGTCCGGCTACAAGGTCCTGGAGGAGGGGCAGCGCGTCGCCTTCGAGATCGGGCAGGGCTCCAAGGGCCTGCAGGCGGAGAACGTCACGCTGGCCTAGCGAGCTGCCCACCACGACGCCGCCGCCCGTCCGGGGGGCGGCGTCGTCCTGTCCATGCCGGGGTCGTGCCTGTGAGCGGCTCGCTTGCACTCCCGTAGGGCGAGTGCCAGAATCGTCCCTGGCACTCCCTCACGGGGAGTGCTAGACGACTGCTTTTTCCTGACGTCCGGGAGGGACGAGAGATACACATGGCTAAAATCATCGCTTTTGACGAAGAAGCCCGCCGCGGCCTCGAGCGCGGCCTGAACATCCTGGCCGACGCGGTCCGCGTGACCCTCGGCCCGCGTGGCCGCAACGTCGTCCTGGAGAAGAAGTGGGGCGCCCCCACCATCACGAACGACGGCGTGTCGATTGCCAAAGAGATCGAGCTCGACGACCCGTTCGAGAAGATCGGCGCGGAGCTCGTCAAGGAGGTCGCCAAGAAGACCGACGACGTCGCCGGTGACGGCACGACCACCGCGACCGTCCTCGCGCAGGCCCTGGTCCGCGAGGGCCTCCGCAACGTCGCCGCGGGCGCCGACCCCATCAGCCTCAAGCGCGGCATCGAGAAGGCCGTCGCGGCCGTCACGGAGGAGCTCAAGGCCGCCGCGAAGGAGATCGAGACGAAGGAGGAGATCGCCGCCACCGCGTCCATCTCCGCCGGCGACTCCACCATCGGCGCCATCATCGCCGAGGCGATCGACAAGGTCGGCAAGGAGGGCGTGGTCACCGTCGAGGAGTCCAACACCTTCGGCACCGAGCTCGAGCTCACCGAGGGCATGCGCTTCGACAAGGGCTACCTGTCGCAGTACTTCGTCACCGACCCGGAGCGCCAGGAGGCCGTGTTCGAGGACGCGTACATCCTGATCGTCAACTCGAAGATCTCGAACATTAAGGATCTGCTGCCGATCGTCGACAAGGTCATCCAGTCGGGCAAGCAGCTCCTCATCATCGCCGAGGACGTCGACGGCGAGGCCCTGGCCACGCTCGTCGTCAACAAGATCCGCGGCATCTTCAAGTCGGTCGCCGTCAAGGCCCCCGGCTTCGGCGACCGTCGCAAGGCGCAGCTGCAGGACATCGCCATCCTCACCGGTGGCCAGGTCATCGCCGAGGAGGTCGGCCTCAAGCTCGAGAACGTCACCCTCGACCTGCTCGGCACGGCCCGCAAGGTCGTCATCACCAAGGACGAGACCACGATCGTCGAGGGTGGCGGCGACGCCACCGAGATCGCGGCCCGCGTGCAGCAGATCCGCAACGAGATCGGCAACACGGACAGCGACTACGACCGCGAGAAGCTCCAGGAGCGCCTCGCGAAGCTGGCCGGCGGCGTGGCCGTCATCAAGGCCGGCGCCGCGACCGAGGTGGAGCTCAAGGAGCGCAAGCACCGCATCGAGGACGCCGTCCGCAACGCGAAGGCCGCCGTCGAGGAGGGCATCGTCGCCGGTGGTGGCGTCGCCCTCATCCAGGCCGGCAAGCTCGCGTTCGAGAAGCTGCAGCTCGAGGGCGACGAGGCGACGGGCGCGAACATCGTCCGCGTCGCGGTCGACGCTCCGCTCAAGCAGATCGCCCTCAACGCGGGCCTCGAGCCGGGCGTCGTGGCCGAGCGCGTCCGCAACCTCCCCTCGGGTCACGGCCTCAACGCCGCCACGGGTGAGTACGTCGACATGCTCGCCGCGGGGATCAACGACCCGGTGAAGGTCACGCGCTCGGCTCTGCTGAACGCCGCCTCCATCGCGGGTCTGTTCCTCACGACCGAGGCCGTCGTCGCCGACAAGCCCGAGAAGAACCCGGCCCCGGCCGGCGACCCCACGGGTGGCATGGACTTCTAGTCCGACCGGGCGGGGCGGAAGCGCCCCGCCCACCAGCACGAACAGCACCGACAGCACGACGAAGCGGGCGGTCCCTCACCGGGGCCGCCCGCTTCGTCGTGCTCCGGTCGTCCGACCGCGAGGCCGGATGACGGGTGCAGCTAGTGCGCGAACATGCGGGCGTTGCCCTCCTCCACCTCCGCGTACTGACGGGCGGCGGCGCTCAACGCCTGGTTGATGCTCGCCAGCGCCTCCTCGACGCGCTGCTGCGTGCCCTTCCACTCGGCGACCACGCCCTGGAACGCCGTCGCCGCGCTGCCGGACCACGACCCCTGCAGCTCGGCGAGCTGGCCGTGCAGGCCCGCCACCTCCGCCTGGATGCGGCCGATGCTGCCCTGGACGGCCGCGGTGGCCGACAGGACGGCCTCGCTGTCCACCTGGTACCTCGTCATGCGTCTCCTCCTTCTCGTCGTGGGACGGGCGGAGGCTACGCGGCGATCAGGATGCGGGGGCCGGCGGGACGCTGGGCGTGGAGGTCGCGGGGTTCTCCGCGCTGGGGAGGAGGGGCAGGATCACGCGGAAGGTCGCCCCGCCGCCCTCCGTCTCGACGACGTCGACCCGTCCGCGGTGCGCGGCGACGATGGCCGACACGATGGCGAGGCCGAGCCCGCTGCCGCCGGTCTCGCGCGTGCGCGACGTGTCGGCGCGCCAGAAGCGCTGGAAGATCTTCTCCCGGATCTGCGGGGGCACGCCGTCCCCGTGGTCGCGCACCTCGATGCGCGCCTCCCGCGCGGCCTCGTCCACGACGGTGGCCAGCTCGATCGGGCTGCCCGCGGGAGTGAACCGCACCGCGTTGCCGATGAGGTTGGTCACCACCTGCCGGATCTTGTTCTCCTCCGCCTGGACCATGGCGAAGCCCTCGGCGGGGACGCGCGCGTCGTCATCGCCGGGGCGGGCGGGGGAGAGGGCATCCGTCGAGGTCTCTCCGGGGCGGCGCGAGCGGCGGGCACGGAACCGGGAGAGCGTGGCGCCGGCGAAGGCGATGGGGCCGGTCGCGTCGTTGCCCGCCGTCGTCCCAGAGCCGCGCGGCGCCTCCGGCGACAGGTCCTGGGTGGACTCGAGGCCGTCGGCGTCGAGCATCGGGCCGACCGGGTTCACAAGGACGGGCGGCAGCGCCGTGACGGTGCGGGTCTGGGAGGAGGCCATCGCGTCGAGGGCGGCGTCGCGGGCGATGGGGTAGAGGTCCACCGGCGCGAGCTGCAGTGGCTTCGTCTCGTCGAGCCGCGCGAGCTCCAGGAGGTCCTCCACGAGCCCGCCCATGCGGATGGCCTCCTTCTCGATGCGCTCCATGGCCTGCGAGACGTCCTCGGGCGTCTGCAGCGCCCCCATCCGGTACAGCTCGGCGTAGCCGCGCACCGAGACGAGGGGCGTGCGGAGCTCGTGGCTGGCGTCGCCGACGAAGCGCCGCATCTGGTCGATGGTCTTGGCGCGGTCGGCGAAGGCGCGGTCGATCCGGCTGAGCATCATGTTGAGGGAGCGGTTCAGGCGACCGACCTCGGTGTTCGGGGTGGCGCCTCCGAGGCGCTGGCTGAAGTCGCCGCCCGCGATCGCGGCCGCGGTGCGCTCGACCTCGCGCAGGGGGCCGAACGTGCTGGTCACCAGCATGCGGGTCACCGCGGCGCCGAGGACGACCACGGCGAGGCCGAAGCTCGCGAAGATCACGATGTACGTGGCGACGAGGTCGTCGACCTGCTCGAGCGGCCGGGCGACGACGAGGGTCGAGTACTCCATGGCGTCCGGCGAGGCGTTCTGCGACACCCGGACGATGCCGTGCCACGCCTTCTTGCCGGAGTTGTCCGAGAAGACGACGATCTCGTTGTTGATCTGGGAGGCGCGCGCCAGGTCGAGGCCGAAGACGCGCGGGTGCTCGGCGGAGTCGCCCGTCCAGTTGTCGGCGAGGACGTCGCCCTGGGCGTCGAGCAGCACGACGAACCAGGCGGGATCCGCGGTGGCCACGTCGTCCTGCGTGAAGGTGTCCGGCATCGTCGCGTCGGTGTTGAGCACCTTCGGGAGCTGCGTGATGGTGACCCGGAGCTGCGCGTCGAGCTGGCTCACCATCTGCTGCCGCAGCAGGTACATGGTGCCGGCGCCCGAGACGAGGAGGCCCAGCAGGAGCAGGAGCACCGTGACGCTCGTGATCTTGGTGCGCAGGGAGACGTTGTTCCACTTGTCCGACACGTAGTCGTGCACTGGCCGCACCTCGTGTTCCCGTCTCGCTGACCTGAATCATGAGGATAGGCGACCCAGCATGTGCGAACGGCCGGGCGCTCGTGGAGCGACCGGCCGTTCGGATCGAGCGGACCCCTCAGGGGCCCCCGAGGGTCAGGACTTGGCGGCCTTGAGCATGTAGCCGAAGCCGCGCTTGGTCTGGATGACGGGCTCCGAGGAGTGCTGGTCGAGCTTGCGGCGCAGGTAGGAGATGTACGACTCGACGATGCCGGCGTCGCCGTTGAAGTCGTACTCCCACACGTGGTCGAGGATCTGGGCCTTCGACAGGACGCGGTTCGGGTTGAGCATGAGGTAGCGCAGGAGCTTGAACTCGGTGGGGCTCAGCTCGATGGGCTCCTCGCCGACGAGGACCTCGTGCGTGTCCTGGTCCATCGTGAGCTCGCCCGCGCGGATGATCGCGTCCTCGTCGGCGTGCATCGTGCGGCGCAGGATGGCCTTGATGCGCGCAACGATCTCGTCGAGGCTGAACGGCTTGGTGACGTAGTCGTCGCCGCCGACGGTGAGGCCCGTGATCTTGTCCTCGGTGTCGTCCTTCGCCGTGAGGAAGAGGATGGGCGCCGTGTACCCGGCGGCCCGCAGGCGCTTGGTGACGCCGAAGCCGTTCATGTCCGGCAGCATCACGTCGAGGATGATGAGGTCGGGCTCCTCCTCGAGGACGGCCGAGATGGCCTGGGCGCCGTTGCCGACGGCGCGGACCGCGAACCCGGCGAACCGGAGGCTCGTGGTCAGCAGGTCGCGGATGTTGGGCTCGTCATCGACGATAAGGATCTTCGGGCCATCGCTCATGGGATGAAGTATCTGCGCGCTCGCTGGGAGCCACCTGGACGTGCGAGCCGGGCTGTCGCGCGCGTGCGGTCTGGGGGTCAGGCGGCGATGCCGGCCGCGTCGAGGATCGTGTAGCTGTAGCCCTGCTCGGCCAGGAAGCGCTGGCGGTTCTGGGCGAAGTCCTGGTCGACGGTGTCGCGGGAGACGAGCGTGTAGAAGCTCGCGGACAGCCCGGACGCCTCGGGGCGGAGCAGGCGGCCGAGGCGCTGGGCCTCCTCCTGCCGGGAGCCGAACGAGCCGGA
This sequence comes from Clavibacter sp., assembly GCF_014802555.1. Classification (NCBI taxonomy): domain Bacteria; kingdom Bacillati; phylum Actinomycetota; class Actinomycetes; order Micrococcales; family Microbacteriaceae; genus Clavibacter; species Clavibacter sp. The sequence goes on from NZ_JAAVCB010000017.1 coordinate 34,789, forward strand.
CACCTGGATCGCGACGGTGGCGTCCGGCAGGTCCACCGAGAAGTTGGCGACCTTGCTCACGACGAGGACCCTCTCGGTGCCGTCGCGGAACGCCTGATACAGCCGCTCGCGCTCGGCGACGGGCGTCGCGCCCGTGAGCTTCGGGGCGCCGAGCGCCTCGGAGAGCTCGTCGATCTGCTCCAGGTACTGGCCGATGACGAGGATGCTCTCGCCGCGGTGCCGCTCGACCAGGGCGCGCGTCACGTCGAGCTTCGCGGGCGCGGTGGCGGCGAGGCGGTAGCGCTCGTCGTCCGCGGCCGCGGCGTAGACGAGCCGCTCGTCGTCGGGCAGATCGATGCGCACCTCGAAGCACTCGGCGGGGGAGATGAAGCCCTGCGCCTCGATCTCCTTCCACGGCGCGTCGAACCGCTTGGGGCCGATGAGGCTGAAGACGTCGCCCTCGCGGCCGTCCTCCCGTACGAGCGTGGCGGTGAGGCCGAGGCGGCGGCGGGCCTGGAGATCCGCGGTCAGCTTGAAGACGGGAGCGGGCAGCAGGTGCACCTCGTCGTAGACCACGAGGCCCCAGTCGAGCGCGTCGAGGAGCGCGAGGTGGGCGTACTCGCCCTTCCTCTTGGCGGTGAGGATCTGGTAGGTCGCGATGGTGACGGGCTTGACCTCGCGCGACTGGCCCGAGTACTCGCCGATCTCGTCCTCGGTGAGCGTCGTGCGCTTGAGGAGCTCGGAGCGCCACTGGCGGGCCGACACCGTGTTCGTGACGAGGATCAGGGTCGTGGTCTTCGCCCGGGCCATGGCGGCCGCGCCGACGAGCGTCTTGCCGGCGCCGCAGGGGAGGACGACCACGCCGGATCCCCCGTCGAGGAAGTGGTCGACCGCGTCGTTCTGGTAGCCGCGCAGCGTCCAGCCGTCCTCCACGAGCGCCATGTCGTGGGGCGTGCCGGGCGTGTAGCCGGCCAGGTCCTCGGCGGGCCAGCCGATCTTCACGAGCTCCTGCTTGAGCTGCCCGCGCGCCCAGGCCTGCACGCGGTAGGTCGTCGCGTCCACGCGCTCGGTGAGCAGCGGCGCGATGCGGCGGGAGCTCGCGACCTCGGAGAGGACCGCGGATTCCGTGCTCGAGATCTGCAGCTCGCCGTCGGCGTCGCGCCCGATGACCAGGCGGCCGTAGCGGCCGACGGTGTCCGTCACGTCCACCGTCACCGACTGCGGCACGGGGAAGCGGGAGTAGCGCTCGAGCGTCGCGAGCATGTCCTCGGCCGTGTGGCCGGCCGCGCGCGCGTTCCAGAGGCCGAGCCGGGTGATCCGGTACGTGTGGATGTGCTCCGGTGCGCGCTCCAGCTCGGCGAAGACGGCGAGGTCGTGGCGCGCGTCCTCGGCGTCTGCGTGGGCGACCTCGAGGAGGACGGTGCGGTCGCTCTGGACGATGAGGGGGCCGTCGGGCATGCCCGCCAGCCTAGGCGCGCTCACGCGGTCGCCGGCCCGGGCGAGACGGCGACGATGCTGGAAAGGGGCAGGGTGCGCTCGACGTCGGCGACGCGGTCGCGGGCGCGCAGCCGGCCGCCGGCCACGCTGGAGGGCTCGAGCACGTGATCCACCTCGCGGCCGTCCGGCATGCGCACGCGGACGTGGAGCGCGGCCTTGGCGCGGATCGCCACCTCGAGCTGGCGCGTCGTCCAGGCAGCGCCGTCGTCGGGGCCGTCCGCCGCGCGGACGCGGGACACGAGGGCGTCCGCCGCGTCGGGCTCGGGATGCGCGTCGGCATGCGGCGTCGGGGTGGTCGGCGGGGCGGGCGCGAGGCGGCGCCCCTCGGCGTCCTCTCGGACAGGGGCGAGCCGGGCGGCCGCGAGCGCGCGCTCGACGGCGTCGGGCGACGCGGCGGAGGTGAGCACGGAGTCGCCCGCGCGCACGAGCCGGAGCGGCGCGAGGTCGCGGTCGACCAGGAGGGTGGCGAGCAGCGGCCCGTCCTCGGAGACGACCGCGGTCCGGGCGTCCGGGGCCGCGTCGGAGGGCGACGCCGGGCGGACGCGGAGGCGGCCGAAGCGCGCGGCGGCCTCGTCGATGAGGTAGTCGAGGGGCTGCGGGATGCCGGTCAGAGCGACCTCCGCGAGCAAGGAGCGGATGCCCTCGACCGTCGCCCCGGACGCGAGGGCCCGCGTGACGGACGCCGCGGAGATCCGGTACGTGGCCGCCAGTCCCCGCCCCTCCGCGTCGGCGACGGAGAGGAGGCGCGACTCGACCGCGGCGTCGAGCGGGCCGGGCGAGACGACCGTGAGGTCGTGCTGCAGGTAGACCCGGTCGACCTCGGCGGGCAGGTGCGGCGCGAGGGCGGCGGCCGCGGCCGCGGATCCCGTCGTGAGGAGCGCGCGGCCCGCGGAGCTGGGGACGTCGCCCGTCGTGATGCCGAGGAGCCCGGCGTCGCGCGTGAAGGCGGTGATGCGCTCGCCGATCCAGGCGGATCCGCCGGGGAAGCGCCAGAGGACGCTGTCGACGAGGCCCGCTCCCCAGGACGCGTCGGTGCGCTCGGCGAGGATGACGCGGGTGGCGGGCGCCAGCGCGTCCAGCCAGGCCGCGGAGAGCGACTCCCACCGCTCCACGGTCGGTCGACCCGACCACGCGGCCGATGCCGCCGCAGCCGACCAGGTGCGGCCGGACCGGGCCACGAGCGCCGCGCGGCCAGCGAGCGACAGGTAGACGGGGACGTCGTCGAGGTCGACGCCGAGCGCGCCCGCCAGGCGGCGGGCGTCGGGCAGGGACATGCCGCCGCGGCTCAGCTCGCGTGCCGGCTCGCGCGTCAGCTCGTCGATGAGGGCGGCGACGGCGACGACCGAGCGGAAGGCGCTCTCGCCCGCGTGCGCGTCGACCTCCTCGGGGTCGACGCGCGGCACGGCGGCGAGCGGGGCGGGCGGTGTCAACCGCGCCAGCTCGTCCGTCCCGGGCAGGCCGGCAGCCGGCCATGCCGCGAGGGCGACCGCGACCTCCTGATGCGTCGTGAGGCCCGCGTCGCCGAGCGAGGCGAGGAGCGTGTCCGCGGCGCGGCGGGCGGCGCCCGTCAGACCCGCGGGATCCAGCGGGTCCTCGCCCGAGCGGCGGGCCAGCGAGTCACGGATCGCGTCGAGGGGGACGGGCCTCGTGGGAGCCCCCTCCTCTGCGGCGACCGCGAGGACGGCCAGCGCCGTGCGGTCGAGCTGCTCCAGCGCGCCCGCGACGGCGTCCGGGCTGAGCAGGGCGTCCGCGAGGTCGAAGAGGTCGGCGATGCGCGCGGCGTCGATGCCGCGGTCGCGGACGAGGGCGGCGAGCGATGCGTCGCCGAGCGCGCGGAGGCGGGCCGCGAGCACGAGGGCGTCGGTCATGGTCGTCCCGCTAGCGGGACGTGCCGTCCATGCGACGACGGCGACGGACGCTGATGATCAGGATCGCGATGAAGAGGAGCGCGGCGATGGGGATCCCCACGGCCGGGAGCAGCAGGATGACCTGCCACATCGGGGTGCTGTACTGCGACGCGTCGACGGCGATGAGCGGCGCCAGCAGGATCGCGAGGATGCTCAGCACGGCGATCAGGAGGATGCCGGCGAGCATGTAGGCGAGGATGCGCTCGACCCGTCCCTCGCTCGGTGCGGTCTCGGATGCCATCCGCTCAGACTACGCCGTGGCGTGCACCCGGGCGCGTCGGGCGGGACCCGGCGAATAGACTGGACCGCCCACCAGCACATCGAGCCCCTCCGGGGCGAGGGAAGAGGATCGCATGCCCACCGGCAAGGTGAAGTTCTACGACGAGGACAAGGGGTTCGGGTTCATCAGCTCGGACGACGGCCAGGAGGTCTTCCTGCACGCGTCGGCCCTGCCCTCGGGCGTCGCCGGCGTGAAGGCCGGCACCCGGCTGGAGTTCGGCATCGCGGACGGCAAGCGCGGCGCGCAGGCCCTCTCCGCGCGGATCCTCGACGCCCCGCCCTCGCTGGCCCGCATGTCCCGCAAGCCCGCCGACGACATGGCCGTCATCGTCGAGGACCTCGTGAAGGTGCTCGACGGGATCGGCACCGGCCTCAAGCGAGGCCGCTACCCCGACGAGGCCCACGGTCGGAAGATCGCGGCGCTGCTGCGCCGGGTCGCGGAGGAGCTCGATGCCTGAGCCGCGGGAAGACGAGGTGACGATGACGGACGAGACGACGGCGGATGCCGCCGCGACGGACGACGACGTGACCGCGGCCGACGTGACCGACGTGACCGCGGCCGACGTCACGGTGGCGGACGCGACCGGGGAGGTCACCGCCCCCGCGACGGAGGTCGCCGCGCCCGCCGAGCCGGCCGTGCCCGACGCCGAGCTCCTCGCGGCCGTGGACCTCGCGCGTGCCGCCCTGCTCGAGATCACGCCGGCCGACACCGTCGGCGAGCCGGCCGGGTCGATCGTCGAGGGAGACCGCGTGCTGTCGCTGCTCTTCGCGAACACGATGCCCGGCTACCCCGGCTGGTTCTGGACCGTGACGCTGGCCCGGGTCGACGACGCGGCCCCGACCGTGCTCGAGGCCGAGCTGATGCCCGGCGAGGGCGCGCTGCTCTCACCCGAGTGGCTTCCGTGGTCCGACCGGCTCGCCGGCGTCGAGGCCGAGCAGGAGGCCGAGCGCCTCGCGGCGGAGGGCGCCGAGGACGACGACGACGACCCCGCGGAGGACGCGGAGGACACGGACGACGTCCTCGACGGTGTCGACTTCGAGGCCCCGGCCTCGGACGATCACGACGACGACGACGACGATGACGATGACGATGACGATGACGACGATGACGATGACGACGATGACGATGACGACGATGACGATGACGATGACGACGACACGAGCTTCGACGGTGCCGATCGCTGACCCTCATGCCGCATGACGACGGCGGCGGTCCCCTCGGGGGCCGCCGCCGTCATCGTCTCCGGGGCGTGATCAGCCCGCGCCCTGCTCCACCACGAACTCGATGCAGCGCACCAGGGCGCGCACGTCGTCCGGCTCGATGGCCGTGAAGGTCGCCACCCGCAGCTGGTTGCGCCCGAGCTTCCGGTACGGCTCCGTGTCGACGATGCCGTTGGCGCGGAGCGTCTTGGCGACCCCGGCGGCGTCGATCGAGTCGTCGAAGTCCATGGTCACCACCACCTGCGAGCGGTGCGCGGGATCCGTCACGAACGGCCGCGCGTACTCCGCGCGCTCCGCCCAGTCGTAGAGGACGGAGGACGACTCGCGCGTGCGCGCATCCGCCCACGCCAGCCCGCCGGCGCGCTCGATCCAGTCCAGCTGGTCCTCGAGCATGAGGAGCGTGGCGAGCGCCGGGGTGTTCAGCGTCTGGTCCAGGCGCGAGTTGTCGACGGCGTTCTTCAGGCTGAGGAACTCGGGGATCCACCGGCCGGACGCGGCGATGCGCTCCACGCGCTCGAGGGCCGCGGGGGAGAAGAGCGCGAGCCAGACGCCGCCGTCGCTCGCGAGGTTCTTCTGCGGGGCGAAGTAGTAGACGTCGGCCTGCGCGGCGTCGAAGTCGATGCCCCCGGCCGCGCTCGTCGCGTCGACGACGGTGAGGGCGCCCTCGTCGCCGTGGACGCGCGTGACGGGCGCCATGACGCCGGTCGAGGTCTCGTTGTGCGGCCACGCGTAGACGTCGACGCCCTCCACCGGGTTCGCGGAGGCGCGGCTGCCGGGCTCGGCGCGGATCACGTCGGGCGCCTCGAGGAAGGGCGCCGTGGCGGCCTTCGCGAACTTGCCCCCGAACTCGCCGAACACGAGGTTCTGGCTGCGGCGCTCGATGAGGGAGAAGGCCGCGGCGTCCCAGAACGCGGTCGAGCCGCCGTTGCCGAGGACGACCTCGTAGCCGTCGGGGAGGCGGAAGAGCCGGGAGAGCCCGGCGCGGACGCGTCCGACCATGTCCTTCACGGGCGCCTGGCGGTGGGACGTGCCGAGGATCTGCGCCCCGGCCAGCGCGAGGTGGTCGAGCTGCGCCTGTCGGACCTTGGACGGGCCGCAGCCGAATCGTCCGTCGAGGGGCAGCAGTTCGGTGGGGATCGTCGTGGCTGGCATGCGGCAATGGTAGGGGGCCGTCCGCCGCCGCCCCGGGCCGTCCCGGACCGCGCCGGTCATCCGGCACCCGGGGAAGTAGGCTGGTCCCTGGCGCAAGGGAGGCCCGATGACTGATCTCGTGGACACGACGGAGATGTACCTCCGCACCATCCTCGACCTCGAGGAGGAGGCCATCGTCCCCCTGCGGGCGCGCATCTCCGAGCGCCTCGGGCACTCGGGCCCCACCGTCTCGCAGACCGTGGCGCGCATGGAGCGCGACGGCCTCGTGATCGTCAGCGGTGACCGCCACCTGGAGCTCACCCCGGAGGGGCGCAGCAAGGCCGTCCACGTGATGCGCAAGCACCGCCTCGCCGAGCGCCTCCTCAGCGACGTGATCGGCCTCGAGTGGGAGTTCGTCCACGACGAGGCCTGCCGCTGGGAGCACGTGATGAGCGAGCAGGTGGAGCGGAAGATCCTCGACCTGCTCGGGCACCCCACCGAGTCGCCGTACGGCAACCCCATCCCCGGGCTCGACGAGCTGGGCGACTCGCCCGCCGTCGCGTTCATGGCCGGCGTCGTGAGCATCGTGGAGGCGTCGCTCGGCACGACCGAGGACGCTCCCGCGCGCGGGGTGATCCGCCGGCTGGGCGAGCCCGTGCAGTTCGACCCCGAGCTCCTCTCGCAGCTCAAGCAGGCCGGCGTGCTGCCGGGCGCGACCGGGTCCTTCTCCCGCGAGGGCGCCTACGTCCTGGTGCGGGTGGACGGCGCGGGGCCCGGGCTCGAGCTGCCGCTCGAGGTCGCGGGACACATCTTCATCGAGCGCTGAGGCCGGCGCCGAGGCCGACGCTGGCGCCGGGCTCCTCGACGTCGACGGTGGGCGGATCCCCAGGACCACCCCCGGACGGGGCACACGAGCGGGGCGCGCCGCGCTCACCGGGGGTTCTGTCCCGCATCCGTCGTGAGGATGACGTCCGCCGTTATGGATTCGTTAGAAATATGGTCCCTCAGGATGACAAACGGGTGCGCGTCCCTTACTCTCGAACAGGCCCGACCGACCACCACAGAGGTTCCGGGCCCGGTGCAGGGCGTCTCGACACCCGTCCCCTGCATGAGTAGCCCTCGACGACCTTGGAGGGACGGGGCGCCAGCATGTCCGGCGTCGAGACGCAGGAGGTTGACAACTTGGCCCATGGTGACATCAGCGGTTCCGTCGGGAACCCGTCCGACCCGACTCGACCGCCCGCACCCGGGATGGATCGTCTGCCCACCCGCCGCGAGCTCCGCGCCGCCGAGACCGCGAAGGCCGTCCGCCCGCGTCGCGACTCCGCGACCCGCACGCTGCAGGCCCCCGCACCGCGCCTGAGCCCGGCTCCGACGCCCGCAGGCCGCTCGCGCCGCACGAAGGCCGCCAACGCCGTCGTGATGACCTTCGTCACCGGCCTCGTCGGCGTCATGGCCATCCCGGCCTACGCCGCCGGGACCTCGCTCGAGCACACCTCCTCCGCCGAGGGCACCTCGCTGCAGGACTACACGGCCGCCAACGCGCAGGTCGTCACCGCCCACAACGCGTCGTCCGCCCCCGTCGAGGAGGAGGGCTTCACCGCCACCTCCGTCGCCGACCTCAACGCGCAGAAGGCCGCCGCCGCGCGCGCCGCCCTCGCCGAGCAGCGCCGCACGCAGCTCGCGTCCTCGGCCACGAGCTACACGGGCGCATCCGCCAACCAGCTCGCGCAGAACCCGATCTACCAGGGCACCTCGGCCAGCGGCGTCGCCGCCGTCGCTCGCCAATACATCGACGTCCCTTACGTCTTCGGCGGTGAGACCCCGGCCGGTTTCGACTGCTCGGGCCTCGTCAAGTACGTCTTCGCCCAGTTCGGCCTCAACCTGCCGCACTCCGTGCGGGCGCAGCACAACGCCGGCACCGTGGTGTCGCGCGAAGACGCCCGCCCCGGCGATATCGTGGTCTGGAACGACTTCAGCCACGACGGCATCTACACCGGCAACGGCATCTTCATCGACGCGCCCAAGCCGGGCGACCAGGTCAAGGAGCGCCCGATCTGGAGCACCAACGTGCACTTCGTCCGCCTCCTGGGCTGACGACCGGCACCAGCTCGACCCGAGAGGCCGGCGGCACGCATCCTGTGGGATGCGCCGCCGGCCTCTCGCATTCCCCGGGACAAACGAGGGGTGCTGGGCTACCCTGGCCGGTGAGACGTCCCTCGACCCGCCCGGGAGCCCCGATGACCACCGCACCTGACATCCGCACCATGGATGCGCACGTGCGCCACGGCCATCGGCACCATCCCCGGGTGGGCATCCACCTGGTCCACCCGAGCGGTCACCCGCTCTCCTAGAAGGCATCGCCGAGCACTCGGCGGTGCCTTCGCGTGTTCTGCGGGGGCGGGACGCCTCATTCGGATTCCTGGAAGCCGTCCAGGCCGGTCTGAGAGGGATGTCGTGCGCACACTGGTACTCAACGCGGGCTTCGAGCCGCTCGCCGTCGTGTCGTTCAAGCGGGCCCTGGTGCTCGTGCTGAGCGGCAAGGCCACCATGCTCGCCCAGGACGAGGAGCACCCGATCCTCGGGAACGGCGGCGCGTGGGGACGCCCGTCCGTGATCCTGCTCACGCGGTACGTGCGGATCCCGCACGCGCGCCGCGTGCCCGTCTCGCGCCGCGGGGTGCTGCGACGCGACGGGGGCCGGTGCGCGTACTGCGCCCGGAACGCGACCACCATCGACCACGTCCTCCCGCGCTCCCGCGGCGGCAAGGACACGTGGGAGAACCTCGTGGCCTGCTGCCTGTCGTGCAACAACCGCAAGAGCGACCGCACGCCCGAGGAGATGGGCTGGACGCTGCGCACGCCGCCGCGGGCGCCGCAGGGGAGCGGCTGGGTGGTCAGCGGGATGGAGCGGCCCGCGCCCGGATGGGACGAGTTCCTGGCGCCGGCGGCCTGATCGGGGCGGCCGGCCCCTCCGTAGGCTGAGGGGATGACCGCCGACGCTCGCGCATCCGACGCCCCCGACGACCCGTTCCTCTGGCTGGAGGAGATCCACGGCGACCGCGCTCTCGCGTGGGTCCGCGCCGAGAACGAGCGCACGCTCGGGCGGTCGCCGGAGGCATCCCGGGCCGGGCTCACGACCGAGCTGCTCGAGGTGCTCGAGTCCGACGAGCGGATCCCGTACGTGACCCGTCACGGGGAGCACCTCTACAACCTCTGGCGCGACGCCGAGCACGTCCAGGGGCTCTGGCGCCGCACGACGCTGGACGAGTACCAGGCGCCCGCGCCCGAGTGGGAGGTGCTGCTCGACCTGGACGCGCTGGGCGAGGCCGAGGGGATCCCCTGGCAGTTCTCCCGCGCGCAGCTGCTGTCGCCGGCGCGCGACCGGGCGCTCGTGTCGCTGTCGCCCGACGGCGGGGACGCGGTCGCGGTCCGCGAGCTCGACCTGACCACGGGGCGCTTCGTCGAGGGCGGCTTCGAGGTGCCGGTCGCGAAGACGATGGTGTCGTGGATCGACCGCGACACGGTCTTCGTCGGCACCGACTTCGGGCCGGGCAGCCTCACCGAGAGCTCGTACGCCCGGACCGCCCGCCGCTGGAGCCGCGGGCAGGCGCTGGCGGACGCGCCGGAGGTGCACGCGGTCGCACCCACCGACATGCTCGTGCACGTGACGCACGACCCCACGCCCGGATTCGAGCGCGACGTGGTGCGCGAGGTGCCCGACTTCTTCACGTCGCGCACGCTGCTGCTGACGGCCGCGGGCACGGTGTCGATCGAGGTGCCCGAGGACGTGGACGTCGACCTGCACCGCGAGTGGCTCGTGCTGCGACCGCGCACCGACATGGCGATGGGCGGCGTCGTGCACCCCGCGGGATCGCTGCTGGCGGCGCGCCTCGACGACTTCCTCGCCGGATCCCGTGAGCTCGCGGTGCTCTTCGCGCCGACCTCCTCGCGCAGCCTCGAGGACTGGGCCTGGACCGCGGGGCACCTCGTGCTGACGCTGCTCGAGGACGTGGCGAGCCGGATCCGCGTCCTGACCCCGCCGACCGCCGACGGATCGGGCGGCTGGCGCGAGGAGGACGTGCGCGTGGGGACGCCGTTCGCCTCCGTCTCCGTCGTCGCGACCGACCGCGACACCGACGAGTACTGGCTCGCCGTGACCGGGTTCCTCACGCCGCCGACGCTGCTGCACGGTGTGGTCGGCGAGGGCGCGCCACGACCCGTGAAGGAGCAGCCGGCCACGTTCGACGCCGAGGGGCTCGAGGTGCAGCAGCACTTCGCCGTCTCGGACGACGGCACGCGCTTGCCGTACTTCCAGGTGGGGCCGCGCGACCTGCCGCTCGACGGATCCGCGGCCACGCTGCTGTCCGGCTACGGCGGCTTCGAGAACAGCCTGCTGCCGTCGTACAGCGGCGTCAGGGGGCGCGGCTGGCTGGCGCGCGGCGGCGTGTACGTGCTTGCCAACATCCGCGGCGGCGGCGAGTACGGGCCGGCCTGGCACCGCGCTGCGCTGCGGAAGGACCGCCATCGCGCGTACGAGGACTTCGCGGCCGTCGCGCGCGACCTGGTGACCCGCGGCGTGACCGTGCCCGCTCGCCTCGGCTGCGAGGGCCGGAGCAACGGCGGGCTGCTGGTCGGCAACATGCTCACGACCTACCCGGAGCTGTTCGGCGCCGTGGTCTGCGGCGTGCCGCTGCTCGACATGCGGCGGTACACGCGGCTGTCGGCCGGGGCGTCGTGGATCGCCGAGTACGGGGACCCGGACGTGCCGTCCGACTGGGACTTCATCCGGACGTTCTCGCCGTACCACAACGTCCGCGCCGGGGTCGAGTACCCGCCGACGCTGGTCTACGCGGCCACGAGCGATGACCGCGTCGGCCCGGTGCAGGCCCGGAAGATGGTCGCGCTGCTGCACGAGACCGGGGTCGAGGACGCCTGGTACTACGAGAACACGGCGGGCGGCCACGGCGGATCCGCGGACAACCCCGCGACGGCGCGGCTGCAGTCGCTCATCCACGCGTTCCTCTGGGAGCGGCTCGGGGGCGTCGCGGCAGGCGGGTCGGTCGACGACGGCCGGGAGGCCTGACGGGCGGAGGTGCCGGCGGTCAGCCGTCGCGGCGGGCGGCGGGCCGGGCGCGCAGGCCGGACACGAGGTCGGTGAGCATCGCGGTCGGCTCCAGGCCCACCTCGCGGTCGAGGCGCGTGCGGTAGATCTCGTAGGCGCGGATGGCGTCGGACCGGTTGCCCGCGGCGACGTGCACGGCGATGAGGCAGCGCTGCGCGGTCTCGCGGAGCGGATCTACGTCGATCGCCCGACGTGCCGCCGCGGCCGCCTCGTGCAGGCGCGACCGGGCGAGGAGCGCCTGCGACTGGGCCTCGAGCGCGTTGACGCGCAGGTGCCGCCACTCCTCGGCCGCGGGCTCCAGCCAGGCGTCGAACCAGTCGGGCAGGAGGTCGGCGCTGAAGAGGGCGACCGCCGCAGGGGAGATGTCCGCGTCGTCCGGTTCCTCCTGCCTCGGCTCGAGCAGGCGGGCGGCCGTCGCGCGGGCGGTCCTGAGGTCGACGGCGACCGCGTCGTGCAGCACGAGCCCGCCGGGTGCCGAGCCGACGATCTCGCGACCCCCGTCGCCGAGGCGGGCGATGGCCGAGCGGAGGCTCGACGCGGCGCGGCCGTCCAGCGCATCGGGCCACAGCTGGCTGGCGAGGGTGCTCCGGTCTGCGGGGCGGGCGCGGATCGCGAGCGCGGCGATGAGCCGCCTGGTGCCGTCGGAGAGGGCGGCTCCGGCCGGATCGGGCCCGGTCGAGGCGGATGCCGCATCGGCGCCCAGGCCCGCGACGCGGAAGCCGCCGAGCACGTCGACGCGGATCACGACGGCGCTACGGCGTGAGCCGCGGGGCCGGCGGGAGGGCGGGCGGAGGCGGGTGGGAGGCGCGCCGGGCGGAAGGATCCGCCGTCGTCTCGCTCATGCATCCTGCACCCCCCATCGCGGCCACCGTATCCGTTGGGACGCGAAAGCCCACCATGGGAGTGCTTTTGGGGCTACGCGTGACGGAGAGCCCGACGACGCGTCGTCGGGCTCTTCGTCATGCGATCCGCTGGGCGGCTACCGCTGGGCGGCTACCGCTGGGCGGACCGGCGTCGGGCGTTCCATCCCATCCCGAGCGCACCCAGGACCAGGGCGGCGAGGCCCCAGCCGATGGTGGGCGTGGGGTCGTAGCCCGTCACCGGCAGCGATCCGCCGGGCGTCGTGCCGCCGGGGACGATCGGGGCCGCGGTGGTGCTGGTCGGTCGGGGCGTCCCGGCGGTCGGCGTGGGCGTGCCCGCGGTCGGGGTCGGCGTGCCGACCGTCGGCGTGGGCGTCGGGGCCGTGGCGGTGGGCGTCGGGACGGTCGGCGTCGGGGTCGGCGCGGTGGCAGTCGGCGTCCGGACCGTCGGGGTGGGCGTCGGCGCCGTCGGCGTCGGGGTCGGCGCGGTGGGCGTCGGGGTGGGCGCCGTGGGCGTGGGCGTCGGAGCCGTTGCGGTGGGCGTGGGGACCGTCGGGGTGGGCGTCGGTGCCGTGGGCGTCGGGGTCGGCGCGGTGGGCGTCGGCGTCGGGACCGTCGGGGTGGGGGTGGGCGCCGTCGGGGTGGGCGTCGGCACCGTGGGCGTCGGAGCGGGCGTGGTGGGCTCGACCGTGGGGGTCGCGGTGGGCGTCGCTGTCGCCGTCGGAGTCGGCGTCACGACCGCGGTGACGAAGTTGCTGATGTTCGTGGCGCAGGTGACGGTCGCGCCGCCGCCGCCGCCGCCGTTGCCGGAGCCGTTGCACTGCGTGACGTCGGCGCCCGTCGTGTCGGAGACGGGCGAGCAGGCGGTGCCGCCCGCGGCGCCGTCGGTCGCGGAGCCGATGCACTGGTTCACCGTGGCGGGCGTGGTTGTGCTCTCGCCGACGATGTTGTTGGTGATGTCGACGTTGCAGATGACATTGCTGCCGCCGCCGTTGGCGACGCCGTTGCACTGCTCGACGGCGGTGATGATGATCCCGTCGCGCTGCGACACGGTGGTGTTGCAGAGGGGGGGCCGCTCCCGCGGCGCCGGCGCATACGCGGGTGGTGACCGTCGAGGATCCCGTCTGCGAGGCGACGTTCAATTCGTTGACGACCGTCACGTCGCATTCGACCTGGTCGCCTCCGCCGTTCGGGGTGTCGTTGCACTGGGACGTGGTCGTGGGGGAGACGGCGGCGGATGCGGACTGCACCTGCCCGGTCATGCCGACGACGGCGACGAGCGCGATGAGCGCAGCTCCCGCGGAGGCGAGGACGCGCGCCCGGATGCGGCGTCCCGGACGGCGGGCGGGAATTGTGGTCTCGGGTGATGCGAGGTGTTTCGGCACGGTGCTCCTTCTTCCCGGCAAGCGTGCTCGCGCCCCCGCGACCGACCCGCGACACGGGCGTGACGCGCGCGTGACACCCGGCGCGCCGCGCGCCCCCCGCCCCGTTATTCCGGGGCTGCGTAATTCATTACGGGGCACCCGTGGGACGACGAAGAGGGCCGATCCGCTGGCGGATCGGCCCTCTTCGCACGTGCTGCGCGCGATGCGCGCGTCGTGTCGCCTACTTGTTGGCGCGGTACTCCTCGAGCAGGTCGGCGGAGATGCGGCCGCGCTCGGAGACCTTGTGGCCGTGCTCGCGCAGCCACTCGCGGGCGGCACCGAGGTCCTCCTTGGGGGCGCTGGAGGAGGAGCGGCGCGTGCCGGTCGAACGGCCGGTGGATGCACGGCCGACGCGGCGGGCGCGGTCGACGTACGTGTCGAGCGCCTCGCGGAGCTTCGCGGCGTTGGCGTCGCTGAGATCGATCTCGTAATTCACGCCGTCGAGCGCGAACGGGACGGTCTCGCCCTTTCCCTCTTCGATGACGACGCCGTCGATGTCGTCGACGAGCGTGGTGACAACCTTGCGAGCCACGTCTGTTCCTCTCATTGCAGATGATGCATCAGATGATGCGACGGGGGCCACGATACCTGTTCCGTCCGCAAAATCCGACATCGTCCGTGAATCGGCGACGGAATTGTCCGACAATCCACGGGCAGGTCGTCTCCTGATACGTCCGCGCGCCCTCATCGCGCGCATTCCGTCTCGTCCGACGGGTGTCGGCGGCGCTGTTTCCGGAGCGTGCGGGCGACCACGGTCGGCATATCGCGACGGAATGCGGCGCCGTCTCCTCACCTAAGGAATTGGAGGGGCGCACCACGGATCAAGGCGCGCACATGCGGGAGGGCCCGCGGAGACGTGCTCCGCGGGCCCCCCCTCGGGTGCTGATCCGGACGGGATCAGTAGTACTCGCCGTGGCGGTAGTCCCACGACGGGAACGACCGGGCGAGCGCCGACATGATGACGTCCACCGCGAGACCGCGGCGGATGAGCGTCGGGTTCGGGGTGACCGAGCGCTCGCCGCGCTGCTCGGGGATGAGCGCGCCGGACGCGTCGACCATGGACACCATGACTCCCTGCTCGTGGCGGCTCGTCTCGTCGAGGCCCGGCTGGATGGAGGCGACGTAGTCGTCTGCCGCCACGATGACGTCGGCCTGCTGCTCGATGCGCTCCCCGATGCCCTCGACGCGCCCGCGGTTGCCCTTGCCCGACGGGTTGGCGGAGCTCGCGAACGACAGGCGGCCGCTCGCCCACAGGCGCTCGGCGAGCTGCTCGGCGGGGCGGCCGAAGCGGATCACGAAGCAGCTCGTGCCGCGGCGGTCCATCGCGAGCTCGCCCGCGACCTCGTCGGGGATGAGGTGCTTCGCGTCCTCGCGCCACGGGAGGATGCAGCCGAGGAGCACGTCGGCGTCCCAGTGCTCCTGGTAGAAGGCGAGGATCTCGTCGTTCAGCACCGCGAGCTGCTCCAGCTGCTCGATGCTCGTGCAGAGCACCACGCCCGGCTTGTCGCGGTTGCGCTGCTTGGCGTCGAACTTGCGCTCGAGGCCGACGCCGTCGGTCGTCATGAGGATGTAGCCGACCTTCGTGGCGGCGACCACGAGGCCGCCTGGCGCCTCGAGGGCCTGGGCCGCGCGCTCGTCGAGCGTGCCATCCCAGGGGATCATGCGGGTGGTGTCGGTCATGTGGGCGTGCCTCTCGTGCGTGTCGTGGTGGATCCGCCGGGGCGCACCTGCGTCGGGCCGGGGTGCGCCTGGCCGCGCGTGCGGCGGGAGAGCGGTGGTCTCGACGGTAGGCGCGGTGGCCGGGCGGAGCGGGCGAGCGTCCACATGGGGCGCGGTCGTCGCCTCGAACGGGGGCTCCTGGCAGCGGGGGCGGCTGCCTAGCCTGAGGGGATGAGCGCTGCCGCCGGCTGGTACGACGACCAGGATCCCCGCTACGTCCGCTGGTGGGACGGCGCGCAGTGGACCGAGCACGTGCAGCCGAAGCCCGAGGTCACCCCGACGGAGCCGGAGCCGGTGCCGGTCGCGCCCGCCGCGCCGCCCGTCGACCGCCTCTCGAAGCGCGAGGCCCGGGAGCGCGCGGCGGCCGCTGAGGCGCACATCGCCCAGCTGGAGGACCTGGTCCGGCGGCACGGCATGCGCGAGTACGCCGAGGTGGACGACTACCGCCAGCGTGCCGAGGCGGAGGCCGAGGCCGCCCGGCGGACCGGTGCCGAGGCCGCGTCCGCGCTGGTCGCGGCGGCGCGCGAGGAGCGCGATCGGATGCTGGCGGAGGCCGGGGCCGAGCGCCGACGGGCGGAGGCCGATGCGGGAGCGGTGCGCGACCGTGCCGAGGCGGACGCCCGAGCGGCGCGCCTGCGGGCCGAGGCCGAACTCCACGCCGTGGACGAGGCCGTGCACGAGCGGATCGAGACCCGTCGCGCCCTCGACGCCGAGCTCGCAGCGGCCCGCGCCGAGCTCGTCGACGTGACCACGACGGCGGAGCTGCAGGGCGTCGGCCTGTTCGACTACGACCATCCGGCGGAGTCCTCAGCCGAGCTCGCGTCGCGCCTGGAGGCGCTGCGGTACACGATCAAGAACGCGGTCCGGGACAAGCGGGCCGTGACCGCCACGTCCGGGTTCACGTTCAACGGGTCCGAGGCGCAGGGGCGGCGGTTCGTGAGTGACATGTCGAAGGTGCTGCTGCGCGCCTACAACGCCGAGGCGGAGAACGCCGTGAAGGCGACGAAGGCGGGCAACCTGCACGTCGCGCAGAACCGGCTGACCAAGGCGGCGGAGCAGATCGCCCGGAGCGGCACGATGATCGACCTGCGCATCGAGGACGGGTACCACGAGCTGCGTCTCGAGGAGCTGCAGCTCGCGAGCGCGCACCTGCGCGTGCTGCAGGCCGAGAAGGAGATGGAGCGCGAGCGCCGGGCGGAGCTCCGCGAGCAGGCGAAGGCGTCCGCCGAGCTGCAGGCCGAGCACGACCGCCTCGACAAGGAGCGCGCCCACTACGCCGCGACCCTGGCGGCGCTGGAGAACAAGGGCGACCTCGAGGGCGCGGCGCGCATGCGGGACCGGATCGAGGACGTCGACCGCGCGCTCGTGGAGGTGGACTACCGGGCGGCGAACGTGCGCGCCGGATACGTCTACGTGATCTCCAACGTCGGGGCGTTCGGGGAGCGCATGGTGAAGATCGGCATGACCCGGCGGCTCGAGCCGATGGACCGGGTGGTCGAGCTCGGCGACGCGTCCGTGCCGTTCCGCTTCGACGTCCACGCGCTGTTCTTCGCCGACGACGCGGTGGGTGTCGAGGCCATGTTGCACCGGACCTTCGCGGACCACCGCGTGAACCGGATCAACCTCCGACGCGAGTTCTTCTACGTCACGCCCGACGAGGTGCTCGACGCCCTGAAGGCGCACGCGGTGGAGATCGTCGAGTTCGCCCTGCACCCGGCGGCCGAGGAGTATCGCGCCAGCCGCGCGCTCGACGGGGCGGAGGCTGTGCCGGCCTCCTGACGCCCGGCCCTACGCGCCCGCCGCCAGCACCGTGCGGCAGGCGAGGTGCAGGGCGAGGCGCGTCTTTGCGTCCTGGAGGTCGACCTGCAGGATGCGCTGCACGCGCTGGATCCGCTCGGCCACCGCCGCGACCGCGATGTCCGTGGTCGTGAGGGTGTCGCCGCCGAAGACGAGGGCGCGGCGGCCGAGCTCGTAGCCGACCGAGTCGGGGCCGACCAGGTCGCCGTCGCCGCGCACCAGGGATCCGCCGCCGATGCCGATGGAGAGCACGTCCGGCATGCGGAAGTTCGTGCGGACGCCGGCCACGCTGATCTCCGCAGTGGCCTCCCGCGGGAACCCGCCGGCGAGCACGCCCACGTCGCTCGTGGTGCCGCCGATGTCGACGACCGCGCACGTGCCGAGTCCGGAGAGCAGGGCGGCGCCGCGCATCGAATTGGTGGGGCCGCTGGCGAAGGTCGCGACCGGGTAGCGGCGCGCGAAGTCCACGCCCATGAGCGTGCCGTCGTTCTGTGACAGGTAGAGGGGAGCGGTGATCCCGTGCCCACGCACCGCGCGCTCGAGCCCGCCCACGATCTGGTCGGCCAGCTCGCGCAGCGGCGCATTGATGATCGTCGCGTTCTCGCGCTCCAGCAGGCCGATGCGGCCGATCTCGTGCGAGAGCGAGATCGCGACGTCCGGCCCCAGCTCGGCGGCGAGCACCGCGGCCGCCTCCACCTCGAACTCGCTGTTCACGGGCGCGAAGACGCTGGAGATCGCCACGGACCGGAGCCTGCGCGCGGCGATGTCGGCCGCGTGCCGCTTGAGCTCGTCGTGGTCGAGCGGCGCGATGACCCGCCCGTCGAACTCGTGGCCGCCGTGCGCGAGGTAGCCCGTGCCGCGCACCGCGGCCACGAGCTCCTCGGGCCAGTCGACGAAGGGCGGCAGCGAGGCGGTGGCCGGCAGCGCGAGCCGCACGGCCGCCGTGGGTGCCAGCCGCCTGGCCTCGACGAGCGCGTTGATGAAGTGGGTCGTGCCGATCATGACCGCGTCGATGCCAGCGGGATCGAACGGGTGCTGCCGGTCGAGCTCCGCGAGCGCGCCGACGATGCCGCTCGTCACGTCCTGCGTGGTCGAGGACTTGATGCCGACGACCACGCGGTCGCCGTCCATGAGCACGGCGTCCGTGTTGGTGCCGCCGACGTCGATGCCGATCCTCATCGGGTCGCCACCTTCCCCGCGGTCGCCGCATCCGGCGCCGCGACGCCGGGGGCGGGCTGCGCCACCGCCTCGGTGCACACCTCCCCGACGCCGCGGATCAACCCGGCCTTGCCGAGCACCGCGTAGAGCACGAAGGCCGTGATGACGGCGTTGAGGCTGCCGAGGCCGAAGGTGGCGAAGTAGCCGACGAGCGCCGAGACGACCCAGATCGCGAGGCTCACGGGGACCCAGCGCGGTGCGCTGGCCGGCAGCGCGCCGTTCTCGCGCGACGCGTCGAGCGCCGGCCGCCAGTTCTTCACGACGAAGTACTCGGCGATCATGATCCCCACGATGGGCGGGAACGCCACGCCCAGCAGGGTGAGGAACGCGGTGAACTGCCCGAGGATCCCGGCCGCCGCGAGCACGCCGACCACGACCGTGACGAGCGCCCGGTTCACGCGCCGCCCGAACACCGTGTCGATGAAGTTCACGATCCCGAGGCCCGACGAGTAGAGGTTCCAGTCGTTGATCTTGATGGTGCCCAGCAGGATCACGAGCACGCCCACCCAGCCGACCGACGACAGGATGATGGCCGACACGTCGGCCGTGCGCACAGCGTGCGCGAGCAGCACGCCGGACAGGCCCGTGAGGTACTCGCCGACCGTGATGCTCACGATCGTCTGCTTCACGACGTCCGCGGCCGACCGGTTGTAGCGCGTCTGGTCGGGCGAGATGAGCGCGCCGACGATGAATCCGCCGGCCACGATCGACGCGCCCGCGATGATCGACATCTGCGGCCCCGGAGCCGACTGCGTCACGAGCTCCGAGATGTCGTGCTTCTGCAGCTCGATGACGACGGCCCAGCCGACCAGCAGCAGGAAGAGGGGCACGGCGACGTTCGCGACCCACTGCATCCCGTGGAAGCCGAGCATCACGACCGCGGTGATGATGAGGCCGAACGCGAGCGACCAGGCCCACACCGGGAGCCACGGCATGATCGAGTTGAGGCCCGACGCGGAGACGCCCGACTGGATCCCGAACCAGCCGATGAGGCTGATGCCGACGGCCAGGCCGATGAGCGCCGACCCGTTGTGCCCGAAGCCCGTCCAGCGCGACAGCACCGAGGTGTTGAGACCCTCGCGCATCCCGATGAGACCGGTGAAGATGCAGACGACCTCGAGGATCACGGCGCCGATGGTGATCGCCCAGAAGGCGTCCCAGAAGCTCATGCTGAAGCCGAGCGTGGCGGCGACGACGAAGGCGCTCAGCGCCGAGAGCTGGCCGACCCGCTGCGTGGCGATCGGGAACCAGTGGTAGCGCGCCTCCTGCGGGACCCGCGCGAGTGCGTAGTCGTCGGGTGCGGTGGATGCCATGGAGTCTCCTCGGGTGTGGCGACGGGGTGCCACAGCGTAGGGATCCGCACGCCGAGGGCGCCATGTGCAGAGTGCCGTGTCGGGGGTGTGAAGCGGGGCGGTGTGCTGATTGAGGGGGGGGCAGGGGCGAGGTCGCCGTTGAGGGCGGGCAACCTGTGCAATGTGTGCTTTTCGCACGGCTGTTCTTCGGCATCCTGCTACGCGAGCAGGGCAGCGGTGTCCGCAGGCGGGAGGAATTGGCAGATGAACAGTGGCAGGCGGACGAGAGCGCGCTTGGTTGCGGGCGCCGTCGTCACGACGATCAGCGTGACGGCTTCGGCGGCCCTGATGGCGACTCCGACCCCTCATGCGACCGGTGCGGCGCGGTCGCACCTTTGTCCCATCGACGACGACTGCGCTTCTCGGCACCAGCACCAAGGCGGTCAGTGCGTCCCGAGCGACGTCTGATGCTCAGGACGATCAACTTGGTCAGATGCTGTCGCTTCTGGAGTCCCTCCCCGAGGATCTGAAGCAGGCCGACCCTCGGACGACTCCGAACTACGCTGACAGGCTTGACGCCGAGATCAAGGCGCGAAGCGGCGGTGCCTACGAGGGCTCGAGCGTTGCCTCTGACAGCCCTGTCCTCAGTACAGCTCTCTTCGCACGGGACTCGGGAGGCCCTCGCGCGTCCACGACTGGCCCGCGCATCGAACTGGCCGTCAACTGGGTCGCTTGTGCGACTGACATCGTCGGGCTGATCGTGCAATATGGCGTTCCCGTCGGGAAGGTCATCGGCTGGATCAAGGATGCACGCGCCATCTACGGCTCTGTCCGCGCCATCGCGGCCGCCATCAGGCGAGGCGACTTCGGTGTGACCGAGGGAGAAGACGCCGCTCAGGTGCTGGAGGGTCTTCTGGGCATCGACGGTGTCATCGCGGATTGCTTCACATGAATCTGGAGGGCAGCCAAATGGGCAACGAACGAGCACGCAACTCAGAGACGTGGGAACCGCCCGGGTTCGGTGCCGCGATGTCCGGACACCTACTGTTCGGGGTCCTCAAAGCGCCGGGGGTCCTACTGGCCCTATGGCTTCTCACGACATTCTTTTTCGACGCCGACGTGAGCTTCGGCGGCATGGTCGCCGGCGTGGCGGCGGCGACCATCGCGGCGGGACTGGTCGAGGTCCTGGTCGAGGACCGTTTCTCACGCGCACGTCGGCTGTCGTCGCCGGGTGGGTGGGATTTCGCCCTCGTGCCGGCGCTCGCCGCCCTCCCGCCAATAGTCCTCTTGGGCTGGTCGGTGACCGGGGCACTCGCCGGCGGCCTTGCCCTCGCCGGGGCGTGGGCGCTCGTCGAGGCCGTGGAGATCGCGTGGCTGCGTCCGTGGGAGCCCGGCATGACCCAGGCGGAGCACGATGCGAAGTGGGTCGAGCTCCAGGAGATGACGAAGGAGACCTTCGCCGACGATGTCGAGGAGATCCGCCGCCGCGCAGGGGAGCGGAGTATGCAGAGGTACCGGGATGCGATCGAGCGGAAGCGGCGCCAGGCGGGAGGCGACGAGCCCGGCGGTTGCTGACGCTTCCGTGACAGCCGATGCTTCGCCCGAGATGGGCGCATTAGCATTTTGAGCATGGTGCCCGCGTGCTCATCTCGACGCAGTAGCGGGCAAGGGCGGGAACCGCTGGGCAGCATGCCGAATCGGCCACCCGTTCTCGCCGACCGACCGGGCATGCCGATGGCTTGGCCGCCTGAGCGAACGGGGCATCGGCGCGAGTCATCAGTACCTCCGTGGGAGAGCCGTGTGTGGTGGTCAACATCGCTTCTCAAGCCTTCGTGAATCGCTCGCCGTGCTCGCCACCTCATGAGGAAGCACAACTGGCTGTCGACCGATTCGCCTCTGCGACAGAAATCGGCGGATCGATCGTGCGGTACGGCGTTCCGATCGGCAGGGTTATCGGCTCGAACGAGGACGCGAGATCTTCCTTCGACGGCGGGCATCGAGCGAGCCATCGCTGACTGCTTCGGGTGATCGGTATGAGGAGAAGGGCACGGGCATGACAGACGAACGACCGCGGAACCCCCACTCCTGGGAGCCTCCGGGTCTGTGGGCGCCCCTGTCGGGGCATCTCGTCCTCGGGGTCATCAAGGCACCGTTCGTCCTCGGGCTTCTCTGGGTCGCCACACTCCTCCCTGCCGTTCCGTCGACGGGTGTCGGGGACCTGGTGGCGCTCGCGGCCGTAGCCGTCGGTGTCGGAGCGCTGATCGAGGTCCTGGTCGAGGATCCCTTCGCCCGGCGGCGGAACCTCTCGTCGCCGGGCGGGTGGGACTTCGCGCTGGTGCCCCCGTTGGTCGCGCTGCTCGGAGTCGTGGCCCTCGGTTGGCTCATGAGCGGCTCGCTCGTCATGGGCGGCGGTAGGAGCGGCGTGGGAGCTGGCATCCGCGGTCGGGATCGCCATCGGTCGCTCGTGGGAGCCCGGGATGACCCAGGACGAGTTCGACAGGAAGTACGTCGAGCTGAAGAACATGACCCGCGAGACCTTCGCGCCCGATGTGGAGGAGATCCGCCGCCGCGCCGGGGAACGGACCATGCAGAAGTACCGCGACGCCATCGAGCGGAAGCGGCGGGAGGCGGAGAGGGACGGGGACCCGCGCTGATGCCGTGCACCGGCGTGGAACTGCTCAGAGGCCGCGCGAGCCCCACGCCTCCGCGAGCAGCTCGTAGGAGCGGACCCGGGCGGCGTGATCGTGGGCGGTCGTCGTGATCAGCAGCTCGTCTGCGGCCGTGACGCGCCGGAGCGTCTCCAGCTTCCGGGTGACCGTTGCGGGATCCGCGACGATGTGCGTGTCGAGGCGGTCCTGCACCTGCGCGAGCGCGGCGGCCTCGTCGTCCGGTGCCGGGTAGGGGATCGCCCCGCAGCCCGAGCGGATGGAGAGCACCCAGCGCGCGAACCCGGAGGCGAGGCGCCGGCCCTCCGCATCGGTGCCGGCCACGAGCACGCCGGCCGAGACGATCACGTGCGGGGCCGCGACCACGCCGGGCACGAAGTGCTCGCGATACACCGCGACGGCATCGAGGACGCCCCACGGCGTCGAGTGGTAGTCGGCGCCGAAGGGCAGGCCGCGGGATCCGGCGACGCGGGCACTCTCGCCGGCCGACGACTACCGCGCGTGGCCGATCGCCTCCGTGCGGACGGCCAGGTCCACGCTGTCGCGGGCCGCCTGGGCGGACGACGACCCGGCGGAGACGGGGACCAGGTCGAGGACGGAGAGGGGGACGGGAGGGGAGACGGATGCACTCATCGGCGTCTGCTTCCACGGTGTCGAGGGTCCGGCTCCGCGTGCCGCGGTTCTCGTCGCGCAGGTCCCGGGCTCCTCTCGGCGGTGATGCCGATCCGGTGCGGCCGCGCGGACTACTCATTCTCGGGTGCGGCGATGGAGCCCGAGCAGGCCGTCCACCGCGAGGAGCCGCGCTGCGGCCGCGATCACGAACCGCGAGGGAGAAGGCGCTGCATGTGCTCGCATAGCGCGGGATCGATCACGTGCACGAAGGTCCCGCGGATGCCCCGCGTCATGAGCACCGCGTAGACGTTGCTGATGAGCAGGCGCAGGTCGTCGTCGGAGAAGGTGATGCCGAGCGTCGGGTTGTTCTCCTGGCCCTTCTTGTCGAAGTAGGAGTCCCGATCCATGAACAGGCGGCCGGCCTCGGGGTCGTAGCGGAGGTCCGGGCCGATGATCACGCCGGCGTAGTTGAGGTCGTATCCCTGCACGGTGTGGATCGACCCCACTTCCTCCAGTGCATTCGCCGACGCGATCCAGTCGCGCTGGGTGCTGTTCCATCGCGCACGGTACGCACCGATCTCGATGTCGAAGGCGTGGGGGTCCTTCCTCGACACCCACTCCCACGCGAAGCCCGCGACCATGCGCGCGAGCCCGTGCTCCCGATCGCGGTCGCGGATGGCCGCGTGCATGTCACCGACATCGTCGAACATGCGGAGCTCGTAGTCGCCGAGAGCGTCCGCGGTCAGCGGCTTCTCCGGACGCGGACTCGGCGTCGCGCCGAGGACGCGGCGGATGTACCCGATGTAATCCGTCCCCGCTCTCACGCGCATCTGCGACATGAGCGGCTGCCAGCGCCGATCGCGTCGCGCCTCCGCGATGACGCCGTCGATGGTGGACGCGCCGAGGTCGGCGGGCCTGACGCTCTGCGCGGGATCGATCATGAGGATCTGGTGGATGCTCTTCGCCCGGATCCAGTCGAGCTGCGTCCTCTGCTTGTCGTCTTCCCCGAAGAGGGCGACCGTGATGTCCTCGAACTTGCGGTTCAGCGGGCCCGACGCCTGGTTCGCCCGGCGGTTCAGGCGATGCGCCTCATCGACGATCAGGAGGTCGAAGCGTCCGGCGCTCTCGCCGACCTGGAAGGGCGTCAGGACCTCGACGCCCTGCAATCCGGGGGTCCGGGTGAAGACCTTCTTCACGCTCTCGCGCAGGGACTGCTGCGGGATGACGAACCCGGTCCTCATCCCCTGGAGCGCGTCGCGATTCTCGCCGAGGAAGAAGTCGGCGAACAGGGAATCACTGTCGAGCACGTCGTCGACCGGGAGCCGACCGATGTCCGCGATCAGCTTGAGCAGGTAGATCCCCACCACGGTCTTGCCGGTGCCGGGCTCGCCCTGGATCACCGTCGTGCTCTCCTTGCCCGCCTGCCGGTCCGTCACCAGACTCTCGAGGACCTGCTCCAGCGCGACCTCCTGGTCGGGCGAGAGCGCCTTGAACGGGGACAGCTTGAAGAGGTCGTCGTTCTCGATCTCCGCGATGGAGCGCTGGAACAGCCCCTCGGATCTCAGCTTCTCGAAGACGCGCTCGAACTCCGCGGTGTAGGTGACGCGGTCGTAGTAGTCCGCGTTCGTGATCCCGATGTTGCGATTCAGGACGGTATACGCGCCGTCGCCGGAGAAGAGGTTGATGAGCCGCGACTCGAAGTCGAGGCACACGGACTTGTTGAAGTTCTCGCCGACGATCACCCGGGCGGTCGCCAGATGTCCGCGCGCGTCGGACTTGAGATGTTGGGCGAGGCGCGCGGCGGCCCGCAGCGATTCCCCCACGTAGAGGTCGTCGCGCACGCGACCTCTCGCCCGCTGACCGGAGGGCGGACCGTCGAGGACGTAGACCACGGGCCAGTTCGAGTTGCGCGGATGCTCCGCTCCCCACCGCGCGACCGCATCGCCGGAGAGCGCGACGCGACGGACGTCAAAGTGCGTCATACCGGGTGCTGCGGCCGCGCGCTCTGTCGACGGGGTACTTGGCCTGCGTGACGGCCAGCTTGTCCTGCACGATCTCGTCGGGATCGAGGCCGAGTCGTTCGGCGAGGAGCAGGCAGTACGTGAGGACGTCGGCCAGCTCGGCCTTCACCTGCTCCGGGTCGCCGTCCGCATCCCACTGGTAGCACTCGAGCAGCTCGCCCGCCTCGATCGCGATGCTCTTCGCGAGGTTCTCCGGCGTGTGGAACTGCGCCCAGTCCCGCTCGGCGACGAACGCGGCGAGCTCCTCGCGCACGTCTCGGCTGGCCATGCGGTCACGGTAGCAGTCGGCCACCCGACCCGAAATGGGGGCACCGGCATCTCCATGAGCACGCGTCGACATCCGTATCGTCGGCATCACCGAGACGAGGGAGTCCCCGTGGAATTCGCCGAACGACTGGCCGCCCTGGCCCTGAAGGTCCGCAACCAGCGCGAGGCCATCCAGACGGAGGAGGCGACGAAGAACGCGTTCATCATGCCGTTCATCTCGACGATCCTCGGATACGACGTCTTCAACCCGCTCGAGGTGGTCCCGGAGTTCACGGCGGACCTCGGCCTCAAGAAGGGCGAGAAGATCGACTACGCGATCATGCGCGACGGCGAGGTGCAGATCCTCATCGAGTGCAAGAAGTCGACGGAGCCGCTCAAGATCGAGCACGCCTCGCAGCTCTTCCGCTACTTCGCCGTCACCAACGCGCGCATCGCGGTGCTCACGAACGGTGAGGTCTACCACTTTTACACGGACCTCGACGCGCCGAACCGGATGGACGAGAAGCCGTTCCTGGTGCTCGACCTCGCGGACATCGACGAGACGCTGCTGCCCGAGCTGATGAAGCTCACCAAGGACGTGTTCGACCTCGACTCGATCATCAGCGCCGCGGGCGAGCTCAAGTACGTCGGGGCGTTGAAGCGGGCGATCGCCGCCGAGTTCCGCGAGCCGACCCCGGAATGGGTGAAGCTCCTCACCCGCCGCGTGTACGAGGGATCCTTCACGGAGAAGGTCCGCGAGCAGTTCACGACGCTCGTGGGAAAGGCCTCGAAGCAGTACCTCAACGAGCAAGTGAACGACCGTCTGAAGACGGCTCTGGGGGCGCCCGCGTTCCCGTCGGCGCCGACCGCGCCGTCGGCCGACGCGATCACGAGCGAGGAGGTCGTCGAGGCCGACCTCGACCGGGACACCGAGATCGAGACCACCCTGGAGGAGCTCGAGGGCTACCAGATCGTCAAGGCGATCACGTGCAGCGAGGTGAAGCCGCAGCGCGTCGTCCACCGCGACGCCAAGTCGTACCTCGCGATCCTCCTCGACGACAACAACCGCAAGCCCATCGCCCGCCTCCACTTCAACGGCAAGAAGCAGAAGTACCTCGGGCTCTTCGACGCGCACAAGGTCGAGACGCGGCACCCGATCGGATCGCTCGACGAGATCTACGCGCACGCGGACACCATCCGCGAGGCGATCCGGGTCCACGCGGGGGACGCGGTCGTCGCGTAGTACGAGGCGCCGACCGGGACGGATGGGCTGCGCCGCACCTCACCTCACCGCACCTCGTCGTGGAGACGAGGGCGGCTCGACGGACCGGCCGAACCGAGCCCGCTCCGATCAGCTCTGGCTCCGGGCCCGTGCACCATGCCTGGTCACCGTCCGCGTCCTCCGGGCGCATCACGGTGACCGGCGCCCCGCCCGAGCCGTGTCGCGGCTGGCGTCGCACGTCGGATGATCGCCGCCGGCGGTCCGGTGGGGCGTGTCCGCGGAGGTGGCGAGTCCCCTGCGCTCGCCGTCGCGGGGCCGTCTTCGGTTGGTCCATCTGTGCTTCCCGCGCGCGCGCGCCCGCTGACGTCACGGCAACCGATCTCGTTCCGTCCCCGGGGAGATCGTGCGGATGGGGCAGGTCGCTTCGGAGAGCCGACGCATCGCCCCGGGTGGAATCGCGCGCGGCTTCGATCCGCTCCTCCTGCTCCTCGCGTCTCTCGACGGGCGTCACGGCTGCTGCCTCGACGCTGTCCAGCAGCGCGTTCGGATCCGTTCCGTCGGCATGAGAGGGGATGCCCGCGGCGCCGATGAAGGCGACTCCTCCTACCAGGACGCCGCCCAGCACCCGGCGGCCCTTCACGTTCGCTCGGTCGCCTCGAACGTCACGGCCACGCGACCCTGGAGGGCGGCGATGAGGCGGTAGGCCTCGTCCATCAGGAAGCGCTCGAACGACTGCCCGGTGCGCGCCACGCCCTCCTCGATCGCGGCGCGGTCGGCCTCGTCCGCGAGGGCCTCGTCGCGCGTCGCCTCCGCGATCTCCCCGAGCGTGCGTCGGCCGTCGGCTTTGGTGAGGAACCTGGCGCCATACTCGGTCAGCTCGAACGGCTCGTCGGATCCCGAGCTGAAGCGGTATCCGTCGTCGAGCACCTCATCGAGGATGATGTCCACGCGCGGCACGGGTATGACGTCCAGGGCCAAGAGAGGTGCGTCGTCGCCGATGAGGGCGACGATGCCGAGCTTCGCGTACCCCACGAGGAGACGGCGCTCCTGCTCGTCGAGATCCTGGTCGGACAGGGTCGGGTCGATCGACCGCAGCAGCTGGGCCGTCTCCGGCGCGAGCGTGTGGTGCCTGGTCTTCGACGTGAGCGGATCCAGCAGTGCGAGGTTCGGCTTGCCCTCGAATTCGCCGATGTACCCGAGCGGGACGACGTGCATGGGTCCTCCTTCTCTGTCGTGGGCCTGCTCCGATGCGTCGCGCATGCTCAGGCGCGCACCCCGGCTGGCGATGCTACCGACGGCGCGGTGCGGCTCGCCGGAGCTCTGCCCCGCGGTCCTCCCGCGACGTGGGCGACGCCTACGCCGACGGCGCCGCGAACCGGAACCGGACACCGGCGGGCCGTCCGGAATGGCCGCGATGCAGGTCCCCACGCCGAGGCTCGACAGGTCCCAGTCCTCGACCACCGCCCCTGTGATGACCTCCTCGCGGAGTCCCGACCCGCGCACGGACGCGTCGAAGCGCGTCAGCTTGCGGTTCGCGCCGAAGCGGTCGCCGACGAAGCGTCGCGAGTCCCCGTCGTAGAGGCGGAACGCGAACACGGATCCGAACGCCGACAGCACCGACGCGGCCATCTCCGGCCCGTACATCTCCTGCACCTGCTTGACGTTCTGGGTGCCGACGATGAACCGCAGCCCGAGCGACCGGCCGAAGTTCACGCCGTCGGAGAGGTGCGTCAGCTCGGGGAGCAGCGCGAACTCGTCGAGCACGAAGAACACGCGCCCGCCCGCGCGGCGTCGGGACATGGCCTCCTTCATCGCGACGTCGAGCATGGTCGTGAACACCGGTGCGAGCGTGCTGCCCGAGGCGATGTCGTACTCGAGGAAGAGCGCCCGCGCGCCCTTCGCGCGGAGGAAGGCGCGGATGGAGAAGTCGCCCGGCCGCCCGAACGACGAGCGGAACGACTCCTGGATCACCTGCTGCATGAACGCCATCGTCGCCATGGTCGAGTTCGACCCCTCCTTGGCGATGTAGTGCCGCGCGCCGCGGAGGTCGGCGTTCTCTGGACGGTCCAGCAGCGCGTGCATCTCGGACGTGCCCATGCCGCCGACGATCATGCGGATGTCGCAGTTCGACCGCTCCTCGGATTCCCGGTACATCGCGGTGACGAGGGCCGTGAACACGTCGCGCGCCGCGTTGGCGAAGTAGGCGTTGTCGCCGGCGTCGGCAATGAGACGCGAGAACAGGCCACTGCACATCTCGAAGATCTCGTCCTCCGGCAGGCGGCCCGGGGGCAGCGCGCGGAACTCCTCGAACAGGTTCCACGACACCTGCCCCGCGAACTCGTCGGCGAGCGTGGCCGCGATGACCGCGTCACCCGGCCGGTGGAACGTCTCGTGGTAGTCGCCCTTCGTGTCGAACACGACCATCACGTCGTCGGCGGTCATGCTCGCGCGCACGGAGGCGACGAGCGCGGAGATGCCCACGGTCTTCCCCGTGCCGATGCCGCCGAGGTAGAGCACGTGCCGGCCGGCCATCGCGTCGTCGAACCCGATGCTCGTGCCGTCGACGCCGTGGACCCCGAACTCCGCCGGCCGTGGACCGAGATGTCCCGCGCAGTCCCGCAGTGCCATGCCCGAGACCACCTCCTCCGAGTAGGGCATCACCACTCCGGGCGCACGGATGCGGGGAGCGTGAGAGGCAGCACGGCGCTCACGCCCGTTCCCCGGCGGTCGCTTCGAACGTGATCGCCTCTCGTCCGCGCAGGGCGGCGATGAAGCGGTAGACCTCGTCCTCGATGTACTCGTCGAACGTCTGCTGCAGCTCCACCTCGCCGACGCGGATCGCGGCCCTGTCCTCCTCATCCGCGAGCGCCTCCTGCTTGACGGCCAGAGCGATCTCTCCGAGAGTCGTCCTGCCATCGACCCGGGACATGAGGCGCGCGCCGTATTCACTGAGCTCGAAGGGCTCGTCGACCTCGGAGGTGAAGCGGTAGCCGTCTTCGAGGATGGCGTCGAGGATCACGTCGTATCGAGGGGCCGGGATGATCGGCAGCTCGGACAGCGGCGCTCCGTCCTCGACGAGCGCGACCATCCGGAGTCCGGCGCAGATTTGGAGGAGGCGACGCTCTTCCGGTGTGAACACGCGGCCGGTCTCGGTGGGGTCGAGGGAGAGCAGCAGCTCGAGCGCCTCCGGCGTGAGGTCGTAGCTCGCGGCCTTCCGCGTGAGGGGATCCTGGACCGCCATGTTGTGGCGGCCATCGAATTCGGCGATGTGGCCGAGCTGCACGACGCGCATGTCGTTCATCCTCTCGAGGGTGCTGTGGGTGAGATGCCCTGCGTGCTCATTCGCCGGACTCGCCCGCCGGGGAGAGTCTGCCTGTCTCCGCGTGACCCGGACTCGGCTCCTCCACGGCCACGGGGATCGTGTGCGGCTCGAACGAGACCGCCTCGTTCCCGCGGAGGGCCCGGATGAACCGATACGCCTCGGCTTCGAGGAACTCGCCGAATGACGCACCCGACTCCCGCTCCATCTCCTCGACGGCGGGCCGCTCCTCCACGCGGTCGAGGGCTTCCTGGTGGACAGCGGAGACGATCTCCGCGAGGCTCCGCTCGCTGTCGGCCATCCCGAGGAATCGGGTGCTGTGCTCGCTCAGCTCGAATTTCTCGCCGAGCGTCGACGTCAGCTGGTAGCCGCTGTCTGTCATCCCGACGAAGCTGATGTCGGCACGCGGGACCGGGATGAACGTGAGCTCGTCGACGGAGTCGTGGTCGCTGGTGAGGGCCACGATGCCCAGGCGCGCGAAGCCGCGGAGGTAGTGCCACTCCTCCGGCGTGAAGTCGTGCACCGTCTCGGTCGGGTCGAGTGACTGCAGCAGCTCGAACATGGGGTGCTCGAGCCGGTATCCCTTCCTCTCCCTGGTGCGCGGATCCTGGAGGGTGACGTTGGGCGCGCCGTCCACCTCACTGAGATATCCGAGTTGCACGACGTGCATGTCGTCCTCCTTCTCGCTCATCGGCAGGTTCGTGCGGGCGCGGGCTCGAACGTCACCGTCGGATTCCCGCGGAGCGCGTCCACGAAGCGGTACGCCTCGGCCACGAGGAAGTCCTCGAAGCTCTGGCCGTGGGTGCGCTGGTGCTCCGCGATCTCCGCGCGGTCGCCCTCGTCGGCGAGGGCCTCCTGACGGACGGCCTCGGCGATCGTTCCCAGGTCCGTGCGGCCGTCGACCTTCTCGAGCAGGCGGGTCCCGTACTCGCTCAGCTCGAACGGCCGATGGAGGTCGGAGTCGAAGCGGAAGCCGTCGTCCAGCGCTGCGTCGAAGCGGACGTCGGCGCGGGTCACGGGGATGAAGCGGAGATCCCCGAGCGGCGCGTCGTCGGCGACCAGGGCGACGACCCCCAGGCGGGCCATGCCGGCGACCAGGCGGGACTCCTCCTCCGTGAACGCCCTGTCGGTCTCGCGGGGGTCGAGCGAGGGCACCAGATCCGCGAGGGGTGGGCTGAGCCGGTAGCTCCTCGCCTCCTCGGTGGACGGATCCTGCACCGTGACGATGGGGCCGCCCGCGGAGTCGCTGAGGTGGCCGAGGGGTACGACGTGCATGGTCTGCTTCCGTTCGGTGGTGGTGCGCGGGTCCAGGGACCTAGGTGGCGGGCTCGTCCACCGGGCAGGCGCTGCCCGGCTCGAGGCTCAGGGCGGGATGGCCGATGCACGCCTTCGCGAACCGAAACGCCTCAGCCCGGAGCAGATCGTCGAACGAGATGCCGCGACGCTCGTCCTCCTCGATCTCCCGGCGCTCATCGTCATCGGCGAGCGCGCGGTCCCGGACGCTCTGCATGATCTCGCCGAGGGTGCGCCGGCCGTCCGCCTCGTGCAGGAACCTCGCGCCGGACTCGCTCAGCTCGAAGGGACCCCCGAGCTCGGAGGTGAGCCGGTACCCCTCCTCGAGCGCCGCGTCGAAGAGGATGTCGGCCCGGGTGGCGGGGATGAAGTCGAACCGCGTGAACGGCGCGTCATCCGGGACGAGGGCGATGACGCCGATCCCGGCCATGTTGCGGAGGATCCGGCGTTCATCCGCCGTGAAGGGCTGATCGGCGGCGACCGGGTCGACGCGTCGGATCAGGTCGAGCAGCCGCGGCGTGAGGGTGTAGCTCCGGGCCTCATCCGTCACGGGGTCCTGCACCGTGATGTCCGGTGTCGGTTCGGAGTCGTGGAGCTGTCCCAGTTGTATGACGTGCATGTGTCTCTCCTGTCTCGTGCCTGATCCGCGATCCGTGGGGACGGTCAGTCCCAGGACCCCGCGAGCTTGCCGCGCGCCTGGGCGTCGAGGATCAGCGCGCCGGCCTCGAACGAGATGCGGTCGAGGTCGTCGGTGCGGATGTAGAGGCCCGCGTCCGATGCGCTGACGATGCCCAGCTCCCGCGCCAGCACCCAGAGCGCCGCGCTGAGGATCGCGATGGGCCCCAGCGCGACGAACAGGACGAGCACGAACAGGATCTTCGCCACGTCGTGCCGGGTGGTGATCTCCTGTCGCTGGCTGCCCGTGATCACGCTGAGGACGGCCGCCCTGCTGCGGAGCACGAAGAACCCGATCACCCCGAGGACGAGGGCGAAGAAGGTTCCCACGCCGAACAGCCACGCGAGGCCGTCGAGGCTGGAGGAGCCGGCGCCCACGAGCACCAGCCAGGCGATGAGGCTGACCAGCAGGTTGATCGCGGTGCCGGCGAGCGCCGCCACGCCCAGCGCGTCGTAGCCGGTGTCGCGGCCCACCTCGATGCCGTCGACCTTGTCGATCTTGTACTCGCGCGAGTAGGTGGACGAGGATGTGACCGTCTTGGCCTCGGCCGAGTAGATCACGCGGGAGTCCGTGACGAAGAGGTAGCTCACCAGCCGGCCGAGCGGTCGGGTGCGGCGCGCGACGGGGTAGGTGCCGAGCACGGTCTCGTCCGGCAGCAGCCGGAACGGATGCGTCGGCGAGCCCGGGGCCGTGACGCCTCCGCCGCCGTCCTCGACGATCGGCTTGGTCGCGGCGTCGTCATCCATCTGCGGTTCGAACATGCGGTCAGGCTCCCCAGGTGTCGGTGCGGTCGGTGGTGCGTGTGGTGGTGGACGTCGTGGCCGAGGTGGGTCGGGCGTCTAGGAGGGTCGGTCCCGGGACCGGGACCGTGCTGCGGGGCGGCGGGGCCATGGCCAGTGCGCCGCGATGGGGTGGCCCGCTGACCACCTCGGGCGGCGGATCCACGTCGAGCGCACCCGTGAGGACGCCGGCCATGGCAGACGGGGCCGGGAACGCGAGCAGCGAGCCGTGCTCCACCGCGTCGGCGCCGAGGGATGGCTCGATCGGGAGCCGCTCGTCGAGCCGGGTCCGGCGTCGCGCGGCCAGCGCTGCGTCCAGCCGCGCCCGTGCCGTGGCGACGCGCGCCGCCACCGCCCGTCGACGCCGGATCAGGAGCGCGAGCCCGACGGCGAGCGCGAGTGCCAGGACGGCCACGGCGGCGACGCCCGCCGGCGTCAGGCTGCTGGTGCGGACGACGGTGATCCGGGCGCCGTCAGCGCCCGAGCCGCCCTGCGCCCCGGCGACCCACGAGCCGAACGGGAGGTCCAGCGTCACGTCGGTGCCGTCGAGGACGCGGTGCCCGGACGCGAGGGCGTCGAAGCCGGGGTCGATCGCGTACTCCGAGTGCTGGACGAGGAGCCCGTCGTCCACCAACCGCGCCCCCACGGACGCTCCCGGGGCCCACCGCGCGTAGCGGTCCGTGAAGTCCTCGACGCTCGAGCCCGCGATGGACACGGTGTAGGTCGTGCTGTCCGGTCCCGCGTCGGAGGCGATCGTGCCGACGTCCGGATCCGGCCGGTATCGCTGCAGGAACCCGTCCCCGACAGCGTCGGCGCTGGACTTCGGGACGACGATGGTGGTCGTGCCGGTGACGTTGCCGCTGGAGCCGATGGAGAGGTGCGACGCGAGCGAGGAGATGGGTGGGCTGAGCACGAAGCTCACGGGGCCGGCGGTGGTCGACCCCACGTCCATCGACCCCACGTCCATCGACTCCGGGGAGTAGTCGGCGCCTGCGGTGAAGCGATCGGGCACCCCGCTGCGCCCGATGGCGTCGACGGCGCACACGGCCGCGCACGACGCCGTGTCGGTGAGCTGCATGACCTCCTGCGACGGGTCGTCCGCCCGCGGGGAGATGTCGACCGCGAAGCGCGTGGCGCCGCCGCCGAGCGCGGTCGTCGTGTCCGCCTGGATCGCCGCCGCGTCGCCGGTGAAGGCCAGCGTCCATGTGCCCGGCTCGGGCGCGGCGACCTCGCCTCCCGCCGGGACGGCGCCCCGGACGAACGCGTCGAGCCGCGCCAGGTCGGCCTGGTCCCTTCCCTGCTCGGCGCGGAACGTGATGGTCCGCGTGATGCGCCCCGGGTCGGATGCGTCCGTCGCCATCGAGACGCCGTCGAAGCCGTGGTTCTCCTCGTGCGAGTACGAGAGCGGATCCCCGACGTCCGCGTGCCGCTCTCCCGCGAACACGATGGCCGCGCGGCCCTCCTCGCGCAGCGATCCGACGCCCTCGCTGCCGTCCACGACGCTGTCCGCGATCAGGCCGGAGAACATCCACCCCAGCAGGTCGCTGCTCGTGAACGACTCCTGCAGCTCGATGCCCTGCACGAGAGCGGAGTCGGTGACCGCGAGCCGGGGCGCGGACGAGCCCGTGCGCGAGGAGAGGAGCGCGGCGACCTCGCCCGAGTAGTCCGCGGGAGACGAGAACGCGAGCGTGAAGGTCGCGGTGATGCCGCCGTCGGCCGTCGCGGAGATGCCCGAGTAGGCCAGCGGGGACGGCAGGTGCCGGCGGATGGACGCGTCGATGGCGGCCGAGCCGCCCGGGACCTTAGCGAGGTCCTGCTGGTTCAGCGTGACGGTCATCTGCCGGGAGCCGGATCCGCCGGCGTCCACGGACATCGTGGTGTCGATCACCGCCCCGCAAGCGCTGAGGGCGAAGGCGATGACGATGCCCAGCACGGCGGCGGCGAGGCGGCGGCGCCCGCGCGCCCCCGGCGCGTCTCGGGTCGGTCGGCGCCTCGCCACAGGGTGCACGCGGCGGCTGACCTGATCATGCGCTGAAAGTAGCGGCAGCCGACGGCCGGCCACCGGGGTTCTCCACGGCGGGGGCGGCATCCAGGGCGCTCGCGTGCGCCGTCGGGGTGCACGCGGCCGAGGCGATCCGCGTCTAGGGCTCCGTCACGCGCTCAGCGCGTCAGCGATCCGCGGGAACTCCACCGCGACCACGCGCCACAGCACCTCCATGTCGGTGCCGTCGTAGTCGTGGGCGACGTAGTTCCGCACCGCGCGGATCCCGCTCCAGTCGATCTCCGGGCGGGCGTCCCGGAAGGAGGCGGGCAGCCGGTCGGCCGCGCTCGAGAGGTCCACGACGAGCGAGCGCGCGATGCGGCGCTGTTCGTCGTCATCGGGGTCGACGAAGCGCGCATGGCCGCGCGCCGTCACCCGTCGGGCGGAGGCAGCGAACCGCGCGATGTCGGCGAGGAGCGCCGGCACGCGTTCCTCGTCGATCATCAGAGGGCCACGGCCTCTGCCCGGATGCGGTCCATCATCGGTCCCGAACCCCGGTCGGAGACCACGTCGACGTCGATCCCCAGCAGCGCGGCTACCTCAGCCATGAAGCCCGCGAGGTCGAAGAGCGATGCATCCGCCGCGGGATGCACGAGGAGGTCGAGGTCGGATCCTGCCGCGGCATCTCCCCGCGCGACGGATCCGAAGACGCGGACGTCGCTGAGGCGGCGCCGAGCGGCGACCTCGAGGATGGGACCTCGGGATGCGCGGACCCGGTCGAGCGACGGCGCCCGGAGCGCGGCGCCGAGTCGGACGAGGGTCTCGGGCGACGGCTGCCGGCGCCCGCTCTCGTACGCTGCGATGTTCGGCTGCGGCACGCCGGTCACCGCGGCGAGCTCGCGCTGTGAGAGGGCGGCCTCGCGGCGGAGGCGGCGCAGCTCCTCACCGACGGACGCATCGCTCATGCCCGCGATGATAGCGGCTCGATATCGCGATGCGGAGGGTGCCCCTGGAGGGACTCGAACCCCCAACCCTTTCCTTAGGACGGAACTGCTCTTCCATTGAGCTACAGAGGCTGACCGGCCCATGGTAGCGGAGCCCCGCCCGCGCGATCGAGAGCAGGCCGCCCGTGACGAGCCCGGGGACGAGCGTCGCCACGAGCGCCGCCGCGCCCGCCGGATCCACCCCCGCGCCGCCCCGCCTGCCGGTTTCCCCACCCGTCGCGTCGTACTGTTGCCGGGTGTGGCGTGCCAATGAACGATCCGACGACGACGACCTGCTCTCCGGGTTCGCCGCCGAGCATCTTGAGGACCCCCACGTGAACGCTTCCCACAACAGCACCAGCCCCCACGACCTCCGCGTCGGCGACGTGCAGCTCGGGAGCGGCAACGTGGCCGAGCCCCGCTGGCGCGAGTGGCGGGAGCAGCTGGCCGGCATCGGCGGTCCCTCTCCTCTCCTCCATTTCGTGGACGCTCCCGGCTCGCGCATCGAGCTGAGCACGACGCATCCCGGCGGGCTCGCGCAATTCATCACGGGCAAGACGACGCTGCTGTCGTCCCTGATCCGCGACGACCTCGCGCTTCGCAGCGCCCGCAAGGCCGCCAACCGCATCACCCAGAAGGGCATCGAGCTGGTCTCGGCCCGCGGCATCGAGTCGATCCACCTGGCCATCGGCCTCGCCGAGTGGCGCTTCGCCGACGAGCAGTTCCGCGCGCCCGTGCTCCTGCGCCCGCTCGCGATCCGCCGCCACGGCAGCGACTACGAGGTGCGCCTCAAGGGCCAGCCGTTCCTCAACCCGGCGCTCGCGCGAGCGCTCGAGGAGCAGTTCCAGATCACGCTCGACGCCGAGTCGTTCGTCGCCCTCGCCGTGCAGAACGGCGCCTTCAAGCCGCAGCCCGTCATCGACCGCCTGCGCGGACTCACCTCGCACCTCCCCGCGTTCGCCGTGCAGCCGCGCCTCGTCGTCTCCTCCTTCGCGGAGGTGGGTCGCGCGCTCGCCGAGGACGCGGAGCACCTCGACCACCTCGTGATCGACGCCATCGCCGGCAACCCGACGGCGAAGTGGGGCGTCGGCGAGGCGTACGCGCCCGTGGATCCGATCCCGCAGGACCAACGCCCGCCCGTCACCGACACCCTGCTGCTCGACGCGGATCCCGAGCAGGAGTACGTCATCGCGCAGATCAACGCGGGCAACTCGCTCGTGGTGACGACGCTCCCCGGCACGGGCGGCACGCAGACCATCGTCAACTCGATCGGCTGCCTCGTCGCGCAGAACAAGCGCGTGCTCGTCGTGAGCCCCCGCGCCTCCTCGCTCAAGGGCATCGGCCAGCGCCTCGCGGACGTCGGCCTCCCCGGCCTCGCGGTCGCGCCGAAGTCGCTGAAGCGCGACGTGGTGCAGTCCATCGTGCGCAACGAGAAGGCCGCGCCCGCGCAGACCGCCGAGGTCGACGACGCCCTCGTGCGCCTCCGCCATGTGCTGCTCGACTACCGCTTCGCGCTCGGCCGCCCCGACAAGGACCTCGGCGTCTCCGTGCTGGACGCGCTCGGCGAGCTGTCCCGTCTCGCCCTCCTGCCGGATCCGCCGGCCACCACCGCGCGCCTCACCCGCGACGCCGTGACGGCCATCGCGCACGACCGCGCGAGCGCCGCCGCGTCCCTCGTCAAGGCCGCGAGCCTCGGCGAGTTCCGCTACGGCCCGGGCGACTCGCCCTGGTACGGCGCCACCTTCTCCACCAGCGCCGCCGCGACCCACGCGCACGACCTCGCGAAGTCGCTGTCCGCCGACGGCCTGCCGCGCCTCCTCGAGCGCGCCGACGAGCTCATCGGCCAGACGCGGATGCGCGCGTACAAGTCGATCGACGAGCTCGGCGTGTACCTGCGTCTCCTCCTCGACGTCCGCGAGACGCTCGACAAGTTCCAGCCCGTGGTGTTCGACCGGTCGCTCAGCGAGATCATCGCGGCCACCGGATCCCGCCGCGACGCCCCCGAGATGACGAGCATCACCCGCCGTCGCCTCCGCAAGCTCGCGCGCGAGTACGTGCGCCCCGGCGTCCACATCTCCGACATGCACGAGAGCCTCAAGGCGATCCAGAAGCAGCGGATCCTGTGGCAGCGCTACGTCGCCGTCGGCTCCACCCCCGAGGTCCCGCGCGGCATCTCCGACGTGCACGTGCGCTACCAGGAGGTCGCCGCCGACCTCAAGGTGCTCGACGCGCCGCTGAGCATGCTGACCCGTCCCACCCCGCTCGGCGAGCTGCCCGTCGACGAGCTGCGCGAGAAGGTCGCCCAGCTCGCCGAGGACAGCGAGGTGCTGCAGAACCTGCAGGAACGCACCTCCCTGCTGGCGGAGCTCCGCCGCCTCGACCTCGATCCGCTGCTGCGCGACCTCTCCGACCGGCACGTGCCGCAGGAGGCCGTCGCCGCCGAGCTCGAGCTCGCCTGGTGGCAGTCCGTGCTCGAGCAGATGCTCGCGGGCGACAAGGCGCTCCTCAACGCGAACACGAGCGTGCTCGACCGCCTCGAGTCCGACTTCCGCCTCGTCGACGAGGCGCATGCCACGGCCAGCGCGGGCCTGCTCGCGTGGCAGCTCGCGGAGACGTGGAAGATCGGCGTGGTCGACTGGCCCGAGGAGGCGCACCACCTGCGTCAGCTGCTCGGCGGATCCGCCCCCGTCGACGCCGCGGCCCTCCACCACTCCGCGCCCCACCTCTCGCGCACCATCGCGCCGGTCTGGCTCGCGTCGCCCTACGAGGTGCCCGCGATCACCGACGAGATGCCCTTCGACGCCGTGTTCCTGGTCGACGCCGGCGCCATGACGCTCGCGGAGGCCCTCGGCGGCATCCGGCGCGGCAAGCAGACCGTCGTCTTCGGGGATCCCGTCACGCAGACGCCGTCGCCGTTCACCATCGCGGTGGTCCCGCAGTCGGAGCGCTCCACGCCCCAGCTCGCGGACGACGACTCGACGCTCGAGGAGCGCCACGCCGACTCCGCGCTCGCGCGCCTCGGCGAGCTGCTGCCCACGCTCTCCCTCACGCGCAGCTACCGCGCGGGTGGCGAGGACCTGGCCGAGCTCGTCAACCGCCGCTTCTACGGCGGCCGGATCCAGTCCCTCCCGTGGGCGGGCACGTTCCTCGGCCACGGCAGCCTGTCGCTCGACTTCGTCGCCGACGGCCACGGCATGCCCGACGAGGACACCGGAGCCGTCGAGAGCGTCGACGCCGAGGTGATCCGCGTGGTGGAGCTCGTGCTCGACCACGCGAGCCACCGCCCGCGCGAATCGCTCATGGTCATCACCGCGAGCGCCCGGCACGCCGTGCGCGTGCAGCAGGCCGTGCTCCACGCGGCCGCCAAGCGCAGCGACGTCACCGAGTTCTTCATCGGCGACCGCGCGGAGCCGTTCATGGTCGCGACGCTCGAGCAGTGCGTCGCGCAGAGCCGCGACCGGGTGATCTTCTCGGTCGGCTACGGCCGCACCCCGCACGGCCGCGTGCTGTCGAACTTCGGCGCCCTCGCGGCGCCCGGCGGGGAGCGCCTGCTCGCCGTCGCGATGACGCGCGCCCGCCGCTCCATGGTGGTCGTCTCCTGCTTCCAGCCCTCGGACATCGACCAGGACCGGATGAAGCACGGCATCGTCGCGCTCGCCCAGATCCTCTCGGAGGCGGAGGCCCGCTTCAAGGAGGACCCGATCCCGGACGACGGCGACGCCATGCTGGTGGACCTCGCCCGCCGCCTCGAGGGCCTCGGCCTCGCGCCCGCCCTCGGGCACCGCGACAAGCTCGGGCTCGTCGCGTCCTACGGCGGCCGGGCCATCGCGATCGAGACGGACCCGGTCGTCAACCAGACGAGCCTCCGCGAGTCCCTGCGCCTGCGCCCCGAGATGCTCAAGCGCCTCGGCTGGCACTACCTCCGCGTGCACTCCTTCGAGCTGTTCGCGGATCCGGACGCCGTCGCCCGCCGCATCGCCACCGCCCTCGGCGCGATCTCGGACGCGCACCCCGCGACCGCCCCCGTCCAGGTCCAGGCCGGCGCGCACCGGGCGGAGTGATGCCGGAGCGCGACGCGGTCGGGGACGACGCGCCGGCGGACGCCGCGGGGGAGCGTCGCCCCGCGCGCCGGTCGCGCCGCGCATCGACGCCGCCCGTGCCCGGATCCGATCCCACGCCGCAGGCCGCTGCGAGCGCGCCCGCGGTACCCGCGGCCGAGGACGCCCCGCAGGGCTGGGGTGACGCGCCCGCCGCCTCCGACGCGAACGACGACCGCCTCCGGCTCGACCGCCCGCCCCACTGGGGCTGACGGGTCGACGCCGGAGGCGGTCGCCTCGTGCGGGAGCGCTGGTCGCGCTAGGTGTACTGGGTCATGACGTTGGTGACACTCGGGCCGCGGGCGTGAGCCCGTGGCTTGAGTGGATTCGTTCAGTGTTGTAGTGCTCGATGAAGGGGTCAAGCGCGTCGGCGC